>NZ_JBFTER010000039.1:0-39409 GCF_047229345.1 Cellulomonas jepli
GTCGACGTGCTGCGCGACCGCTCCGGAGAACACGGCGAGCTCGTCGATGATCAGCACCTCGACGGGCGTGGACCACGGCGCCGTCGCGCCCGCGCGTGCAGACGGCCCACCGGGCGCCGCCGGTCACGTGGCGCTCGAGGTAGCCCTCAACGTCGTCGAGCCGGTCGGCGCTGACGACCAGGACGTCGGCGGCCTCGGCGAACTCGCGCTGGAACGGCGCCCGCCCGTCGTCGTCGTGCACGTCGCACCACAGCGGGACGCCGGCGGCGCGGACGAGCGGGATCAGCTCGCGGCTGTGCCCCGCCAGGTCGAGGACGACGGCGTCGGCGCCAGCCAGCGCGGCGTGCACGGTCGCGGGGGCCGGCCCGGGCTCGGGCGGCAGGTCGAGGTAGACGGAGAGCCGCCCGCCGTCGTCGGCCATCAGGTTGAGGTGCCGCTCGCTCGGTCCCGGGAGCGGGTCGGCGACGAGCTCCAGCCCCGGCTGCGACAGTGCGCCACGGATGCGGCCGCCGGCGTCGTCGTCGCCGAGCGCGGTGCGCAGGGTCACGTCGACCCCGAGCCGCGCGAGGGTCAGCGCCTTCCCGGCGGACGTCCCGCCCAGCGCGTCGCGGTGCCCGGCGGCGAAGAGGGTCTGGGGTCGGGCGTCGGGCAGGGCGGCGACCCGGACGAGCGTGTTCCAGCTCGCGGGGCCGTGGACGAGGACACGGGGCATGCGCGCACGCTACCCACGACCGGCAAGCTGGGGCGCCGGGGACGACCCCTTGACCTGCGGTGACACGTGCCGCTAGCGTCCGCGCGTCGGACATCTCGGTCACGCGTCCAGCCCCTGCTGCTCATCGTCGAGCGGCCGAGGACGCGCCGTGGACCGCCGACCCGTCCCCAGGAAGCAGGTCCTCCCATGACACTGCCACAGTCAGAGAGCGCTCTCTCGGTGCCTCGCCGCACCGGCCGACGCCTGCGCACACGGCTCACCGTCGGCCTCGTCGCGCTCGCGACCCTCGCGTCCGGTCTCGGCGTGGCGGGCAGCGCCGCTGCCGGTCCGGTCCCCGCCCACCGCGGCGGGTCCGGCCTCCCGGACCTCGGCGTGAACGTCAAGGTCTTCGACCCGAGCATGCCCACGAGCGAGATCCAGGCGACGGTCGACGCGATCGCCGCCCAGCAGGTCGACAGCGAGATGGGCACCGGGCGGTACGCGCTGCTGTTCGAGCCGGGCACGTACGGCACCCCGGAGGAGCCGCTGGTCTTCCAGGTGGGCTACTACACCGAGGTCGCGGGGCTCGGCCAGTCGCCCACCGACGTCACGATCAACGGGCACGTCGACGTCTACAACCGGTGCCTCACCGCCGACAACTGCATCGCGCTCGTCAACTTCTGGCGGTCCATGTCGAACCTCACGATCAACGTCGCGGGCGGCCAGGACTGCCGGGCGGCCGGCAACTTCTGGGCCGTCTCGCAGGCCTCGCCGATGCGCCGCGTGAACATCACGGGCGGCAGCCTGACCCTCATGGACTTCTGCACCGGCGGCCCGCAGTACGCGAGCGGCGGGTTCATCGCCGACTCGAAGACGGGGCCCGTCACGAACGGCTCGCAGCAGCAGTTCCTCGTGCGCGACAGCACGATCGGCGAGTGGTCCAACGCGGTCTGGAACCAGGTGTTCGCGGGCGTCGAGGGCGCGCCGGAGCAGACGTTCCCCGACCCGCCGTACACGACGCTGCCGACCAACCCGGTCAGCGTCGAGAAGCCCTACCTCTACCTCGACGCGCGCAAGGGCTACCAGGTCTTCGTCCCGAGGGCCCGCACCGACTCCTCGGGGACGACCTGGGAGGACGGCCCGACCCCCGGCCGCGCGATCCCGCTGCGCGACTTCTTCGTCGCGACGCCCGCGGACAGCGCCCGCACGATCAACCGCGAGCTCGCGCGCGGCAAGCACCTGCTGCTCACCCCGGGCGTCTACGCGATCGACCGGACGCTCGAGATCAAGCGTGCCAACACCGTCGTGCTCGGCCTCGGCATCGCGACCCTCACCGCCGTCGACGGCGTCGTCCCCGTGCGGGTCGCCGACGTCCGCGGCGTCGACGTCGCCGGCATCATGATCGACGCGGGCGAGGTCAGCTCCCCGGTGCTGCTGCAGGTCGGCTCGAAGCACGGCGCGCACCGCGGCGGTCACGGGCACGCCGACCGCCGGTCGAACCCGACCACGCTGCACGACGTGTTCTTCCGCATCGGCGGACCGCACGTCGGCCGGGCCGAGGTCAGCCTCGAGGTCAACAGCGATGACGTCCTGCTCGACAACATCTGGGCGTGGCGCGCCGACCACGGCGAGGGGGTCGGCTGGGACCTCAACACCGGGGCCACCGGCGTGGTCGTCAACGGCGACGACGTCACCGCGACCGGTCTGTTCGTCGAGCACTACCAGAAGTACAACGTGATCTGGAACGGCGAGCGCGGCCGCACGATCATGTTCCAGAACGAGCTGCCGTACGACCCGCCGAACCAGGCGGCGTGGCAGCACGACGGCGTCCTCGGCTGGGCGGCCTACAAGGTGTCCGACCGGGTGCGGCAGCACGAGCTCTGGGGCGGCGGGGCGTACGTCTACACGAACGTCGACCCGACGATCCACGCGACCCGCGGCTTCGAGGTGCCCGACCGGCCCGGCGTGCGGCTGCACAACATCATGACCGTGCAGCTCGGGGCGGGGACGGTCGACCGCGTCGTCAACGACACCGGTGCCCCGGTGAACGGCGACGCGATCGGCGTGCCGAGCTTCGTGGTCAGCTACCCCTGACCCGCGACGCCCGACCCGGCGCCCGGCCGACCGCGAGCTGCGGCCGGCCGGGCGCGACCGCCCGGTAGCCTGGCGCACGCGGGCCAGTAGCTCAGCCGGTCAGAGCAGCGGACTCATAATCCGTCGGTCGTGGGTTCAAGCCCCACCTGGCCCACCGGTGCCGCCGCTCGTGCGCGGCGCGCGCACCCCCTCGTCCGGCGTCGACCGCGGACACGCGAACGGCCCCGCCCCCCGGCAGGGGGGGCGGGGCCGTGCGCCGTGCGGTCAGGGCAGGTCGCCCCGACGTCGTGCGGGTTCGTCCCGGGCCGTCAGGACGCGGTGCAGGTCGCGGTCGCGCCGGTCGGGGCCGGACCGCTGCCGAGGAACCCGGCCGTGGTGGTGGCGCCCGCAGCGAGCCTGCCGTTGTAGTCCTCGCTGGTGACGGTGCTGCCGGACAGCTTCCCGTTCCAGGCCTGCGTGATCGTCGCGCCGTTCACGGTGGCCTTCCAGCCGTTGATCGCCGCCGAGCCGGCCTTGATCGTGATCGTGCCCTGGTAGCCGTTGCCCCAGCTGCTGGCGACGGAGACCGTGGCCGTGCAGGCGCCGGTGGGCTGCGGGGTCGCCGTGGGCGTCACCGTCGGGGTGGGCGTGGGGTTCGGCGTCACGGTCGGGGTCGGCGTGGGCGTCGGGGTGACCGTCGGGGTCGGCGTGGGCGTCGGAGTCGTCGTGCCGCCGCCGATGTTGATGTCGCTGCACAGGTAGTACGGCTGGTCGAGGTGGCTCGCCTGCCAGATCGTGAACAGCACCGCGCGGCCGGTGTGGGCGCCGAGGTCGACGTCCGCCTGGTACTTGCCGGCCGGCGCGTACCGACCGGTCTGCGTGACGAGGTCGAGGTCCTCCCAGCCCAGCCGCTCCGTGGTGGGGTCGAAGCCCGCCTTGGAGACGTAGATGCGCAGGTAGTCGGCGCCGTGCTGCGCGCCGTCCGTGAGCGTCAGCGTGAACTTCTGCGGGACGCCCTTGGCGACCCAGTTCCCCGGCGTGTCCATGTAGTCGTACCGCGGCGAGAACGTGCGCCCGCCGCTGCAGAGCTGGCCGCTGGGGATCGTCGCCTCGTGCCGGCCGCCGACGCCCTCGCGGTAGAGACCGTTCCAGTTCCACATCGCGTTGGGGTCGTGCTGCCACGCACCCCAGCACATCGGGTCCTTCTGCTGCATCGTCGGGTCGAGGTGGTTGTCGCCCCAGCGCTCGAGGCACCCGTAGTTGCGCGTGGGCGGGTCGGTGACGGAGCCGTGGGCCGCGGCGGGCGGGGCCATGACCGCGACCGCGACGAACGGCGCGACCAGGGCGAGGGGGAGTGCGAGGGCGAGCCTGCGCAGACGGGGGCGTACGGACATGCATCCTCCAGGTGCTCGGGTGAGCGGACCGGAGCGGGACGGCGAGGGGCGCCGCACCTGACGCGGGACGCTCGCACCACGATGTGCCGACGTGCCCCGCGCGACAGTGCCTCCCAGCTCCTGGGCCGGTTCGCTGTCGACGGTGACACCGGCCCCGGGGGAGCGGAAGCACCCGAAGCGTTTATGCGACGGAGCCGGACGGGCCCGGTCGAGCCGGGACGAGCCCGGACGAGCGCGGGGCGACGCGGCGTGCGGCGGTCAGCCCTTCGGCGCCTGCGCGTGGAAGCCCTCGGCCTGCGTGCCCTCGTCGGCGACGCGCACCCCGTACCGGTACGACAGCTTGCCGCCGAGCCAGCCCGACGCCCCGAGGATCCCCAGCGCGATGAGGGAGAGCACGAGCGGGACGGTGCTGGTCGCGTCGCCGTCCTCCGCCTGGCGCAGCCCGAGGTTCACGGCGTAGAGCACGACGACGACGACGTTCAGCGTCATGTGCGTCAGGGCGGTCCGGTGCGCCTTGGTCCGCTGCGGGATGGTCATGAGGTCGAGGAAGCCGACGACGGCGGCGAGCAGCGCCCCGACGATCCCGATGCCGATGAGCCACGTCGCGCCGGTGACGAACGCCGAGCCGTCGGTCGTGATGCGCGAGACGAGGTCGAACACGAGGCTCGCGACCCAGGCGCCGATCGGCACCGTGACGAGGATCGGGTGGAACGGGTGACCGTACGGGCCGGCGAGGGCGTTGCGTGGCTGCTTGGCGCGGGAGGGCGAGCTGGTCGTCACGAGCGTCTCCTTCGGGTCCCGGTGTGCGTGCACGCCGAGTATCGCCCGGAGGGACGCCGACCGCAGGGGGAGCGGCGGCGTCGCGGCAGGTCAGGGCAGCGGACCGAGGTCCGGCGGACGTCGCAGGTGGGCGCCCTGCCCGACGGCGTGCGCCTCGCGGAGCCACCCGACGAACGTGTCGTCGAGGTCGGTCTCGTCCCGCAGGAGGTACTGGTGCACGAACAGCCGGGCGGTGTACGGGGTCACGTTCGTGATGCGCGGGTCGTCGGGCAGCGTGCGGGTGAGGTCGAGGTAGCCGCGGAGGCCGCGCGAGGCGGGCCGCGCACCGGCGAACCCGCGGCGCGCGCCGACGAACGTGACCGTGGTCCGGGAGACGCTGCGGTGCACGTCGCCCAGGCCCAGCAGGAGCTCCTCGACGCGGCGGTACAGCGCGACGTGCTCCGGCGCCGCACCCGCCAGGTGCTCCTCGACCGTCCACTCGTGCGCGTCCGACATCCCGCAACGGTAGGACGGAGCACCGACACGACGGTCGGCGCCAGGGGTCTGCGGCGGCGGTCAGCGGGCGGCGGTCAGCGCCCGGGGCCTGCGGCCTCGACCGGCTCCGACCCGAGCGAGTGCCCGAGCAGCGCGCCCGCCTCGGCGCCGGGCAGCGCCCGCGCGTAGAGCCAGCCCTGCGCGTTCGCGCACCCCATGGACCGCAGCCGGTCCGCCTGCGAGGTCGTCTCGACGCACTCGGCGACGACCTCGATGCCGAGCACCCGGCCCATCTCGACGATGATCCGGACGAGCTCCGTGGTCTGCTCGACGACCTCGAGCTCGCGGATGAACGCGCCGTCGATCTTGAGCGCGTCGACGGGGAAGGTCCGCAGCGCGTTGAGCGAGGACTGCCCCGTCCCGAAGTCGTCGATGTGCAGCCGGACGCCGAGCGCCCGCAGGTCCGTCATGACCTTCCGCGCGACGGCGGGGTCGGCCATGATGACCGACTCGGTGATCTCGAGGATCAGGCTGCGGGCGGGCACGCCGTGCCGGGCGAGCGAGTCGGTCACGGTCCGCAGCAGCGCGGGCGCCCAGAACTCGCGGTGCGAGAGGTTGACGGCGACCGCGACCGCGCCCCGGTAGTCCTGGGACCACGCGGCGATCTGCCGGCACACCTCGTCGACGACCCAGCTGCCGAGCGTCACGATCGTGGCGTTGTCCTCCATCGCGGCGAGGAAGTCACCGGGCAGCAGGAGCCCGCGCTCGGGGTGCTCCCAGCGCACCAGGGCCTCGAAGTGCTCGAGCCCCGACCCGTCGAGCGGCACGACCGGCTGGTAGTGCACCACGAACTCGCTGCGGGCGAGGGCGGTGCGCAGCTCGCCGCGTGCCCGCAGCCGCACCGTGGCACGCACGTGCATCGTCGGGTCGAACACCGACGCCGAGCCGCGCTCGCTGCCCTTGGCGTCGTACATCGCGATGTCCGCGTCGCGCAGCACGTCCTCGGGGTCGGTGTACTCCCCGGACGACGTGGCGACCCCGACGCTCGCCGTGACCTCGACCTCGTGGCCCGCGAGCTCCACGGGTGCCGAGATCCGCTCCTGGATGCGCTGCGCGATCGCGAGCAGCTCGTCGGGCTCGGGCTCCGCCAGCAGTACCGCGAACTCGTCGCCCCCGAACCGCGCGGCCGTGTCGACGGCGCGGACCTGGGTCTGCAGGCGCTCGGCGACCGCGAGCAGGAGCTGGTCGCCCATGAGGTGGCCGAGCGAGTCGTTGACGAGCTTGAACCCGTCGAGGTCGAAGAACAGGACCGCGAACCTCGACCCGGGGTCGCGGCGGTGCTGCTCGACCGCGGACGCGAGGCGCTCGAGGAAGAGCCGCCGGTTCGGCAGCCCGGTCAGGTGGTCGTAGAGCGCCGCCGCGCGCAGCTGCTCCTCGAGCTCCTTGCGCGGGTGGATGTCGCTGAGCGAGCCGACGAGCCGGGCCGCCCGTCCGGAGGGCCCGGCGGCGACGCCGAGCCCGCGGCTCAGCAGCCAGCGGTACGTCCCGTCGGGCCGGCGGAGGCGGTACTCGACCTCGACGGGGACCTCGGGGGCGTCGACCGCCTGCGCGAACGACGCGCGCACCCGCTCCTGGTCCTCCGGGTGGGTCACCTCGGTCCAGCGCTCCATGCGAGCAGGCGCGTCGGGGTCGAGCCCGAGGAGCTGGCGGCCCCGGGGCGAGACGTACATGGCGCGCGTCGCGACGTCGAGCTCCCAGAGGCCGTCGTTCGCGGCTCGCGCGGCGTGCGCGTAGCGGGCCTCGCTCGCGCGTGCGCTGAGCGCGAGCTCCTCGCCCTCGAGCACCGAGCCCAGCAGCGTGGCCCAGTGGTGGTACGCCTCGTGGCTCGACCGGGAGTTCACGACCCCGAGGACGGCGAGCAGGCCCCAGCGCCGCGCCGGGGTCCGGACGGGCACGACGAGGCACACCTCACCCTGTGTTCCGTCGGCGGCCCCGACGAGGTCCGACGGCGGGAACCTGCGCGAGTCGAGCTCCTCGCCGACGTGGTGGTCGAGGAACCCGTCCGGGTCGTGCACGCCCGCGAGCCGCAGCGGCGCACCGGGGGCCGCGTCGTCCCACAGCGCGAGCAGCCCCGCACGTGAGTGCGTCTGCGCGAGCCAGCCGAGCCCCCGCGCCGCGTCGGCGTCCGCGCGCAGCAGCGCCGCCGCGACGTCGGACCCCTCGAGCACGTGCTGCGCGAGGACGTGCGACTGCTGCACCGAGCCGTGGTTCTGCAGCCGCCACAGCGCCGCGGCGACCCGGCTCAGCGCAGTGGTGTGCGGGCTCGCGCCCGTCGCGGTCCCCGTGCTCATGAGCCGCTGCACGTGCTCGGTGAGCACCGAGGTGATCCGGTGCAGCGCGTCGTCGCCGGGCGCGGCCCCGCGCATCAGCGCGAGCAGACCGTCGAGGTCCGTCTCGGTGAGGTCGTCGCCGCGCTGCAGGAGGCGCTCGAGCTCGTCGGCGAGCGCGGCGGTCGCGTCGGGGGCGACGGTGCCCGGATGCCGCCCGGCGAGCAGGGTCGACAGGGTGCGGTGGAGGTCGCCCGGCTGCACGGGCACGCCGGCGAGCCGGGACGCGGGCGCGGGTCGGCTGGTGAGCACGTCGTCGCGGCACCCGCACGAGCCGCGGGGGACGACGACGGTGGCCGCGGCGACGTGGCTGCCCGCGGGCACGTGCTCGCCGCGCAGGGCGCGCATGACGAGCGAGCCGGCCAGCGCGCCCACCTCGTCGAACCGTTGGTGCACGCTCGACAGGCTCGGCGTCGCCCAGGCGCCGTGCTCGACGTTGTCGAAGGCGAGGACCGCGACGTCCTCGGGCACGCGCACGCCCGCGGCGGCGAGCCCGCGGACGAGCCCGATGGCGTTGTGCCCGGACGCGGTGACCACCGCGTCGGGCCGCTCGGGACGGGCGAGCAGCTCCCGGGCGGCGTCCACGCCCGCGGCCTCCGACCAGTCCCGCGCCACGACGAGCAGCTCCTCGCGCGGGATGAGCCCGTGCGCGGCGAGCGCGTCGCGGTACGCGACGTGGCGCTCCTGGTAGTCGTACTGCCGGAGGTCGCCGACGAAGCCGATCCGGGTGTGGCCGTGCGCGCGCAGGTGCTCGACGGCGGCGTGGATGCCGCCGTGGTTGTCGGGCAGCGCGACGGGCGCCTCGACGCCGTCGACCCGCTGGCTCGTGAGCACGACGGGCTTGCCGAGCACGAGCATCCGCTCGAGGAAGGCCGCGCTCGCGCTGAGGGCGATCGTGACGACCGCGTCGGCCTCGTCCCAGCCCACGGACAGCGCGGTCTCGCCGACGACCGTCTCGTCGAGCTCGGGCTGCTCCGGTGCGGTCTGGGCCACCACGACGCGACCGCCCTGCGCGGTGACCTCCCGCACCAGCCCCGCCAGGAGCTCACCGTGGTAGAACCCGCCGATGTGGCGCGCGAGCGCGAGGACGGTCCAGGTGTGCGGCACGTGACTCCTCCGGCTGCGAGCCACGTGTGGGCTCCTCGGGAGGACCATCGGCACCCGCCGCGGCGACTTGAGCGGAGAGCCGCAGGTCAGGGGCCGTGCGGAGCGACGTGACGGGCCACGGCGGGGGTCGCGCGGACCGGTCGTCGGGCGTCGGTGCGGTCGACGTCGGGTCACGTGTGGCGGTCGCAGCGGTCGGCACGCGTGACGCGCGTCTCGACGGCGCTCGGGTGCGGACAGCGTTCGGGCGCCTCACCCGCACAAGATGAGGCGCCCGTCACCCGCCGTGGTCACCTGGCGACCCGCCCCGCTCGCGCCTGGGCGTTGGGTCAAGGGTAGGACGAATCCGCCGGGAGGGCGAGGGATCGTCACGCACTCGTCTGCTGCGGCCCAACCGAAGCTCTCCCGGCGGTCAGGATGCACGGGCCGGCCGGGCATGTTATATGCGCCGTCGAAGCGCATCGATTCACCCGATCGGCCCCCAGGGTGGTTCGTTTCACCCTCGGGGGGTTGTTGCGAAGTTGTCCGGGTTCATGCATAGTTGAGGACGTCAGCGAGAAACGGCAAACCCGCCGCAAGGTGGGGACGCAAAGCCACGGGGCCTCAGGGGTCAGCCGAGCTACCGAACGACAGGAGAGTTGCCATCATGGCCATCACCACCCCCAACCGTTCCGAGTCCACCTCGATGCCGGGCGCTCTGCTCACCCCGGGTGAGGTCGCAGCGATGTTCCGGGTCGACCCGAAGACCGTCACGCGCTGGGCGCAGGCCGGCAAGCTCTCGGCGGTCCGGACGCTCGGTGGGCACCGCCGCTTCCACGAGAACGAGGTCCGCCAGCTCCTCACGGGCGTGCCGCAGCAGCGTTCCGACGTCTGAGGTCTCGGCCGCGCGTCACGCACAGCTTCTCGCCGAAAGGCCCGGGGAAATGTTCCCCGGGCCTTTTGTCGTGCACGTGTCCAATTCACGTGACCTCGGTCACTCGAATGGCGCAGCGCTTCTCTCCCGCCGCAGGTGCACCGGGGACGGCAGAGCCGAAGGGCGCGAGGGTGCCGGGCCGACGGCGGCGGGAGGCTCCCAGCGGGCCTGCGCGGTCCACACCTCCGACCGCTGGAGTGCCCGAGTCGGACAGCCCCGCATGAAACAATCGTGGGCATGGCGATGAGAGAGATCCGCACGGTCGGCGACCCGGTCCTGCGCACCCCCTGCGACCCGATCACGACCGTCGACGACCGGGTGCGCTCCCTCGTGACGGACCTGCTCGAGACCGTCGACCACGAGGGTCGGGCCGGCCTCGCCGCCAACCAGATCGGCGTCGGGCTCCGCGCCTTCTCGTGGAACATCGACGACGAGATCGGCTACGTGCTGAACCCCCGCATCGTGGAGCTGTCCGAGGACTACCAGGACGGCGACGAGGGCTGCCTGTCGGTGCCCGGCCTCTGGTACCCGACGAAGCGCGCCTGGTACGCCCGGGTCGTCGGCGAGGACCTCGACGGCAAGGAGGTCGTCGTCGAGGGCACCGAGCTCATGGCCCGCTGCCTGCAGCACGAGGTGGACCACCTCGACGGGTACCTCTACCTCGACCGGCTCGAACGGTCCGTGCGCAAGAAGGCGATGCGCGCGATCCGCGACCAGCTCTGACGCGGGTCCCCGCGCCGGAGCGGGGTGACGGCCACGACCGCGGGCCGGGTCTCGCCCCGCGGTCCCGGCGCGCGATCCCGACGTTTCAGGGCGAACCATGACCGATCGCCACCCGGACCGTTGCACGTCCGGGTGGCGGGGCCGGATTCGCTGGCGTCCGACCAGCCGGATCATGCATGCTGTCACCAGCACGCCGCGAGGCCGTGGTGCACTCCCGTCTGCGGGACGAGGTCGTTGGGGAAGACGAACCTCGAGCCGTCAGGAGGGCGACATGGCAGGTGCGATCACCCGCGGTGTACTTTTCGTGCACTCAGCGCCACGTGCGCTCTGCCCCCACATGGAGTGGGCGGCAGGCAACGTGCTGGGCACACGCGTGTCCCTGGACTGGACGCCGCAGCCTGCGGCGCCGGGGATGTACCGGGCGGAGCTGTCCTGGCAGGGTGCCCAGGGGACGGGCGCGCGCCTGGCCTCGGCGCTGCGCGGGTGGACCCACCTGCGCTACGAGGTGACCGAGGAGTCGAGCCACGGCACCGACGGCTCGCGCTGGAGCCACACGCCCGAGCTCGGCATCTTCCACGCCCAGACCGACGTGCACGGCAACGTCGTCGTGCCCGAGGACCGCATCCGTGCCGCCCTCGTGCACGCGGCGGACCCGGCACGCCTGCGCGCCGAGCTGGACCTCGCGCTCGGGCAGGCGTGGGACGACGAGCTCGAGCCGTTCCGCTACGCCGGCGCCGGCGCGCCCGTGCGCTGGCTGCACCGGGTCGGCTGAGCGGCCGGCGACGGCCGGGCCGCGACGGCCGCACGAACGACGACGCCCGGCCACCGCGCCCTCACGGGGAGCGGTGGCCGGGCGTCGTCGTGCCGTGGCCGGAGACGGCGTGCCGGGGTCAGGCCGTCGTGACCACGAGGGCGACGTTGTGGCCGCCGAACCCGAACGAGTTGTTGACCGCGGCGAGCTGACCGTCGGCCGGCAGGGCCCGCGGCGTGTCGCGCACCAGGTCGAGCACGAGCTCGGGGTCCGGGTCCGAGACGTTGATCGTCGGGGGAGCCGTGCGCTCGTGCAGCGCGAGCACCGTGAAGATGGTCTCGAGCGCGCCCGCGCCGCCGAGCAGGTGACCCGTCATCGACTTCGTGGCCGAGAGCGCGACCTGGTCCGCGGCCGAGCCGAGCACGTCGCGGACGCCGCGCGCCTCGATGAGGTCGCCGACCACCGTCGAGGTGGCGTGCGCGTTGACGTGCCGCACGTCGGCGGGGTCGATCCCGGCGTCCGTGAGCGCCGAGCGCATCGCGGAGATCTGACCGCGCCCCGAGGGCTCGGGGGACGTCAGGTGGTACCCGTCGGCGGACAGACCGACGCCGGCGATCTTCGCGTAGACCCGCGCGCCGCGGGCGGCCGCGTGCTCAGCGCTCTCGAGCACCACGATGCCGGCACCCTCGCCGAGCACGAACCCGTCACGACCGGTGTCGTACGGCCGCGACGCGGCGGCGGGGTCGTCGTTGCGCGTCGACAGCGTGCGCGACGCCGCGAACGCCGCGAGCGGCATCGGGTGGATCGCGGCCTCGGTGCCACCGGCGACGACGACGTCGGCGCGGCCCGAGCGGATCATCTCGACGGCGTACCCGATCGCCTCGGCGCCGGACGCGCACGCCGAGACCAGCGCGTGCGCACCGGCACGGGCGCCGAGCTCGAGCTCGACGTACGCCGCGGGGGAGTTGGGCATGAGCATGGGCACGGTCATGGGCAGGACGCGGCGCCCGCCCTTCTCGCGCAGCGTGTCCCACGCGTCGAGCGTTGTCCAGATGCCGCCGATGCCCGACGACACGACGGCGCCCAGGCGCTCGGGGTCGACCTCCGGGCTGCCTGCGTCGGCCCACGCCTCGCGCGAGGCGATGATCGCGTACTGCGCCGAGGGGTCCATGCGCTTGATCTCGGGGCGGGACAGGACCTCGTCGGGAGCGACCTTGAGCTGCGCGGCGAAGCTCACGGCGATCTCGTACCGCTCCGCCCAGTCGTTCGAGAGCGGGCGTGCGCCGGACTCGCCCGCGAGGGCGGCCTGCCAGGTGCTCGGGACGTCACCACCGAGGGGAGTGGTGGCGCCGAGGCCGGTGACGACGACGTCGGTGACGGGGCTCATGGGTGCTCCAGTTCGGGGCGGTGGCGGGAGGGACGTCCGGGCGCCCGGCCCCGGCGTGTGGTGCGCCGTGGGCGGGCCGGGCGGCCGGCTGCGTCGTGCTGCGTCCTCGGGGGAGCGCGGACCGGCGGCGTCCACCTGGACGGCGTCCGGTCGGGCTGTGCTCGGCGGTGGTGCGGGCCGAGCGGTGCTCAGCCGGCGGGGTGCCGGCCGAGCGGCGTGCTCAGGACTGGGCGCCCGAGATGAACGAGACCGCGTCGCCGACCGTGACGAGGTTCTTGACCTCGTCGTCGGGGATGCGCACGTCGAACTTCTCCTCGGCGAGGGTGACGATCGTCATCATCGACAGCGAGTCGATGTCGAGGTCGTCGGTGAAGGACTTCTCGGGCAGGACGGAGTCGGTGGGAAGGCCCGTCTCCTCGCTGACGATCTCGGCCAGTCCGGCCAGGATCTCCTGCTCGCTGTGCGCCATCGGTGTCTCCTTGGTTGGGTGCTGCTGGGACGTGCTGGGAGGTGCTGCTGAACTGTGCACGGTACCGCCGGGCGGCGGACGCACGGTCGGGCCGGTCGCGTGTCGGGAGCCCCCTGGGGCGGCGCCCGCACCGGGGTCAGGGCAGGACGACGACCTGCGCCGCGTACACGAGGCCCGCGCCGAAGCCGATCTGGAGCGCGACGTCCCCGCTCTTGACCTGGCCCTCACGGAGCAGGCGCTCGGTCGCGAGCGGGATCGAGGCCGCCGACGTGTTGCCCATGTCGGCGATGTCCCGGCCGACCGCGACGGTCTCGGGGAGCTTGAGCTGCTTGATCATCTGGTCGATGATCCGCATGTTCGCCTGGTGGGGGATGAACGCGTCGAGGTCGTCGATCGTGAGGCCGGCGGCGGCCACGGCCTTCTGCGCGATCGGCGCCATCTGCCAGACGGCCCATTTGAAGACGCTCGCACCCTCCTGGCGCAGCGTCGGCCAGCCGTGCTCGCCGGCCTCCTGCCACGAGTGCGTCTGGCGGATGAGCTGCGCCTGCCCACCGTCCGAGCCCCACACCGTCGGGCCGATGCCCGGGGTGTCGGACGGGCCGATCACCACGGCGCCCGCGCCGTCGCCGAGCAGGAACGAGATGCTGCGGTCGGTGGGGTCGATGAAGTCGCTCATCTTCTCCGCACCGATCACGAGCACGTTCCGCGCCGCACCCGACCGCACGAGCGCGTCGGCCTGGCCCACGCCGTAGCAGTACCCGGCGCACGCGGCCGAGATGTCGTACGCGGCGGCGGGGGTCGCCCCGACCCGGTCGGCGACGATCGCGGCGCCCGCGGGCGTCTGGTGGAAGTAGGTGACGGTCGAGAGGATGACCGCGTCGATGTCCGCACCCGTGAGCCCGGCGTTCGCGATCGCCTCGCGGGCCGCCTCCTCGGCGAGGTCGAGCACGTCCGTGTCCGCTTCGGCGCGCCGGCGCGTGACGATCCCGGTCCGCTGGCGGATCCACTCGTCCGAGGACTCGATGGGGCCCACGATGTCGTCGTTCGGCACGACCTTCGAGCCGCGCGCGGCGCCGAGCCCGAGGATCCGCGTGTGCGCGGGGCCGGTCGCCTGCGTGAGGGTCGGACGGGTCACGAGGCGTTCTCCTGGGTGCTCGGGGACTCGTCCGCGGTGCTCGCGGGCGAGGAGGTGTGGCGCAGCACGAGGTCGCGCGCGGCGTCCAGGTCGGCCGGGGACTTCACCGCGACCGTCTCGACCCCGCGCAGCGTACGTCGCGCGAGCCCGGTGAGGACACCACCGGGAGCGAGCTCGAGCAGGCCGGTCACGCCGAGCGCGACGAGGGTCTCCTGGCACAGGTCCCAGCGCACCGGGGCGACGATCTGCTGCGCGAGCCGTCCGAGCACCTCGGCGCCCGAGCCGTGCGGGCCGGTCGCCCCGGGCAGGTCGCCGTAGGCGCGCCCGTCGGCGTTGGACAGCAGCACGGTCCGCGGGTCGTGCGCCGCCTGGCCCGCGGCGACGGGGGCGAACGCGTCGAGCGCGGGACGCATGAACTCGGTGTGGAACGCCCCGGCCACCTGGAGCGGGATGACGCGCGCCTTGGCCGGCGGGTCAGCCGCGAGGGCCGCGAGCGCGTCGAGGTCACCGGCGGCGACGACCTGGCCGCCCCCGTTGACGTTGGCGGGCGTGAGGCCGGCGGCGGCGATCGCGGCGAGGACCTCCTCGGGGTCGCCGCCGACGACCGCGCTCATGCCGGTCGGGGTCGCGGCGGCCGCGCGGGCCATCGCGGTCGCGCGCTGCGCCACGAGACCGACGGCGTCCGCGTCGTCGAGCACCCCCGCGACCGCGGCAGCGGCGAACTCGCCCACGGAGTGGCCGGCGGTGACGTCGGCGATCTCGGGGGCCGTGTGCCCGCCGAGGCCGTCGAGCACCGCGTGGAGTGCCAGCAGCGACGTCGAGACGATGAGCGGCTGGGCGACGGCGGTGTCCCGGATCGTGTCGGCGTCCGAGGTCGTGCCGTGGGCGGCGAGGTCGAGCCCGGCGGCGCGGGAGAACCCGTCGAGGCGCGCGGCAGCCCCGTCGAGCTCGAGCCACGGGCCGAGCATTCCGGGGGACTGGGAGCCCTGGCCAGGGCAGACGATGGCGAGCACCTGTCCACTGTGCCCTGCTTGTCCCGCCGGCACGGCACACGACGCGCACCAACCTCGTCGAACGACGTTGTGCTGTTCCTACAAAGGCTCAGGAGCCGGTGGCCGACTCACCCAGACGGCCCAGCGCGAGCGCCGTCTGCAGCACGTACGCCTCCCGGGGGTCGAGCGGGTCCCAGCCCGTCACGTCGGCGACCCGGCGCAGGCGGTAGCGGACGGTGTTGGGGTGCACGTAGAGGACGCGCGCCGCGGCCTCGAGCGAGCGGCCCGCGCCGAGGTACGCCGAGAGGGTCTCGAGCAGCGAGCCGGTCGCGGCGACGAGCGGCTCGTACGCCTGCGTGACCAGCGTGCGCCGCGCGGACACGTCCCCGGTGAGGACGCGCTCGGGCAGCAGGTCGTCGGCGGGCACGGGCCGCGGGGCCTGCTCCCAGGCGGGCGCCGCGACGAGGCCGGCGAGCGCCGCGCGTGCCGAGCGGGCCGCGTCGGCGAGGTCCCGCACGACCGGCCCGATCACCACGGGCCCGGGCCCGAAGCGGGGCAGGAGCGAGGCGGCGGCGGCGCGCAGGTCCCGCTCGCCGCCGAGGATGACGACGAGCCGGTCGCCCTGGATCCCCACGAGGGCGTCGTCCGCGGCGCGGCGGGTCGTGCGCCGCAGGTCCGCGGCACGCACGTCGTCGAGCACCGAGGACGTCGTGCCGACCATGACGAGCGTCGACCCGCGGCCGCTCCAGCCGAGCGCCGCGAGCCGCGAGCGCAGCGCGTCGTCGACCTCGCCGCGGACCAGGGCGTCCACGACGAGCGCCTCGAGACGCGCGTCCCACGCGCCGCGCACCTCCGCGGCCCGGGCGTAGACCTCCGCGGCGGAGAACGCGACCTCGCGCGAGTAGCGCAGGACCGCCTCGCGCAGGTCGCGCTCACCGCCGGGCGCCGCGAGCTCGTCGCTGTGGGTCTCGACCACGTCGACGACGACCCGGACGAGCTGCAGCGTGTGCTGCAGGGAGATCGAGCGGGTCAGCTCCGGGGGAGCGGCCGCGAAGATCTCGCCCACGCCGTGCGGAGGTGTCGACCGGTCGCCGAACCACGTCACGAACGCCGTGATGCCGGCCTGCGCGACGAGCCCGACCCAGGAGCGGTCCTCGGCGGGCAGCGTGCGGTACCAGTCGAGGTCCTCGTCGAGCCGACGCATCGCCGCCGCCGCAAGGAGGCCGTTGCCGTCCCGCACGCGGCGCAGCGTCTCCGTCCCGGTCGGGCACGGTGCGTCGCCGCCTCGGGACGCGACGGGCGGCGGGGCCGCCGCCGCGGTGCGGGGCGACGTCCCGGGCTCGCGCGCCGAGGTGCGGGTGCGGGGCGGGGCCATCGGGCGAGCATACGGTCCGCCGTTGTGGGAAGTCGACAAAGACCGCGACCGCCTCGAGCGCGATTCCGGGCCTCCGCACGGGTGCGCGGGCGTGCCAGCGGATATTGTCGCCTCATGGCCCTTCTGCCCCGGCTCCGCCAGCTCATGCGACGACCGACGTCGGCATCGAGAGTGGGCGCACGGCGCCCGACCACGGCCACGCGCCGCGGGGACACCCTGCACGAGGACGCCCTGCGCTCGATGCTGAGCGACGACCCCAACAACGAGCGGGCGTTCAGCGCGCTCGCGGAGATCGTTCGCCGTCGCGCCGCCGAGACCTCGCACGACGGCGACCCGCTGAGCGCCCCGACCGACGAGAGCGAGCGCCAGCGCGCCGCCGACCTCGCGGTGTGGTCGCTCGGCGAGGAGCTCGCCGGCAACCCGCGCGCGTGGTACCCGCTGATCGAGGTCGCCCGCCTCTCCGTGCGCGACGACCACGAGGGGACGCTGCGCCGGCTCACGACCGCCGCGGAGCGCGACCCGAGCGGCCAGGCGCTCGCCGCGGGCCTCGGCGTCCTGCGCGACGCGGGGCTGCCCGTCGACGCGCTGTCGCTCGGCGTCGGTCACTGGCGTCCCCGCGAGCACGACCCGGAGATCGCGCGCCAGCTCGTCCTCGCCGCGCTCGAGGCCGACCGCCCGTTCGAGGCGAAGCAGCACCTCGCGTCGCTCGACCTCTACCCGGACGCACGCGCGGTGGCGGACCTGCGTGCCGAGCTGGGCCGGGCCATCACGCAGGCCCAGCAGCACGCGCCCGGCGCCTGACAGGCTGCCGGCCGACGACACGCGTCGCGCCGCACATCCGGCGCGACGCACACCGCACGACGTACGACGAGGGGCCCGGCGGATCACCGCCGGGCCCCTCCTCGTTCCAGTCAGCGCCTCACGGCACGCGCGTCAGGACTCCCCGCCCGCGTTGCCGGAGGTGCCGGCGGTGACGTCGTGCAGCCGGTACCGCTCGATCGCCTGGGCCGGGGCGTCGTGCGCCACGTGCCCCTCGCGGGCGAGCTGCTGCAGCACGCGGACGACGACCGAGGGGCCGTCGATCTTGAAGTGCCGCCGCGTCGCCGGCCGCGTGTCCGAGAACCCGAAGCCGTCGGCACCGAGCGTCGCGTACGTGCCCGGGACCCACTGGCGGATCTGGTCGGGCACGAGGTGGTCGAAGTCGCTGACCGCGACGAACGGACCCTCGGAGCCGCGGAGCTTCGTGGTGACGTACGCCTCGTGCTGCTCCTCGCCGGGGTGCAGGAAGGCCCGCTCGTCGGCCCGCAGGCCGTCGCGCCGCAGCTCGTTCCAGCTCGTGACCGACCACACCGCGGCGCGCACGCCCCAGTCGTTCGCGAGCAGCTCCCGCGCCTCGAGCGCCCACGGCACCGCGACGCCCGACGCGAGGATCTGGGCGCGGGGCCCGTCGCCCTCGGCCTCGGCCACGCGGTGGATGCCGCGCAGGATGCCCTCGACGTCGACGCCCTCGGGCTCGGCCGGCTGGAGCATCGGCTCGTTGTACACCGTGAGGTAGTACATGACGTCCCGGTCGCGGCCCGAGTCGGGGCCGTACATGCGGTCGATGCCGTCGCGCACGATGTGCCGGATCTCGTACCCGTACGCCGGGTCGTAGTGCACGACGTGCGGCATGGTCGCCGCGATGACGGGCGAGTGCCCGTCGGCGTGCTGCAGGCCCTCGCCGGTCAGCGTCGTCCGGCCCGCGGTGGCCCCGATGAGGAAGCCGCGGGTCATCTGGTCGCCGGCCGCCCAGAACTGGTCGCCCGTGCGCTGGAACCCGAACATCGAGTAGTAGAAGTAGAACGGCACGAGCGGCTCGCCGTGCGTCGCGTAGGACGTGCCGACCGCCTGGAACGCCGCCGCCGAGCCCGCCTCGTTGATGCCGGTGTGCATGATCTGGCCGGCCTCGGACTCCTTGTAGGAGAGCATGAGGTCGCGGTCGACCGCGAGGTAGTGCTGGCCCTGCGTGTTGAAGATCTTGGCGCTCGGGAAGATCGCGTCGAGGCCGAACGTGCGGGCCTCGTCCGGGATGATCGGGACGATCCGGTGGCCGAACTCCTTGTCGCGGACGAGGTCCTTGAACAGGCGCACGAGCGCCATCGTCGTGGCGACCTCCTGCGTCCCCGAGCCCTTGGCGAGCCCCTCGTAGACCTTGTCGCCCGGGACCTGCACCGGGACGTGCTTCTCGCGGCGCTCAGGCACGAACCCGCCGAGCTGGCGACGCCGGTCGAGCATGTACTGGATCGCCGGGTCGTCCGCGCCGGGGTGGAAGTACGGCGGCAGGTACGGGTCGGCGTCGATCTGCTCGTCCGTGATCGGGATGTGCAGCGAGTCGCGCAGCGCCTTGAGGTCGTCGCCCTTGAGCTTCTTCATCTGGTGCGTCGCGTTGCGTCCCGCGAAGCCCGAGCCCAGGCCGTAGCCCTTGATGGTGTGCGCGAGGATCACGGTGGGCTGCCCGGTGTGCGAGCGCGCCGCGGCGTACGCCGCGTAGAGCTTGCGGTAGTCGTGCCCGCCGCGCTTGAGGGCCCAGATCTCGTCGTCCGTCATCTTCTCGACGAGCTGCTTGGTGCGCGGGTCACGGCCGAAGAAGTGCTCGCGCACGAACGCGCCGTCGTTGGCCTTGTACGTCTGGTAGTCGCCGTCCCGCGTCTCGTTCATCAGGTTGACGAGCGCGCGGTCCTTGTCGGCGTTGAGCAGGACGTCCCACTCGCGGCCCCAGATGACCTTGATGACGTTCCAGCCGGCGCCGCGGAACTGCGCCTCGAGCTCCTGGATGATCTTGCCGTTGCCCCGGACCGGGCCGTCGAGCCGCTGCAGGTTGCAGTTCACGACGAAGGTCAGGTTGTCGAGGCCCTGCTGGGCCGCGAGCTGCAGCATGCCGCGGCTCTCCGGCTCGTCCATCTCGCCGTCGCCGAGGAACGCCCACACGTCCTGCTGGCTCGTGTCCTTGATGCCGCGCAGGTGCAGGTAGCGGTTGGTCCACGCCTGGTAGATCGCCGACGCCGGGCCGAGGCCCATCGAGACCGTCGGGAACTCCCACAGCGTGGGCGCGAGGCGCGGGTGCGGGTAGGACGGCAGGCCGCCGCCGGGGTGGGAGAGCTCCTGGCGGAACCCGTCGAGCTGGTGCTCGGAGAGGCGACCCTCGAGGAACCCGCGCGCGTACACGCCGGGGGAGGCGTGGCCCTGGAAGTAGACCTGGTCGCCGCCGCCCTCGTGGTCCTTGCCGCGGAAGAAGTGGTTGAGGCCCACCTCGTACAGCGTCGCGACGGACGCGTACGAGGAGATGTGCCCGCCGACCGCGACGCCGGGGCGCTGCGCGCGCGTGACCATGACGGCCGCGTTCCAGCGGATCCACGAGCGGTAGCGCCGCTCCATGACCTCGTCGCCGGGGAAGTACGGCTCCTCGTGCACGCCGATCGTGTTGACGTACGGCGTGTTCACGGACGTGGGCACCGCGATGTTCCGCTCACGGGCCCGCTTGAGCAGGCTCAGCAGCACGTAGCGTGCCCGCGGCCCGCCGCGGTCGTCGATCAGGCCGTCGAGCGACTCGACCCACTCACCGGTCTCCTCCGGGTCGAAGTCGGGTACCTGGCTCAGCAGGCCGTTGATGAGCGGCCCTCTCTCGTCGGTCGAAGCCACCAGCGCTCCTCGCCTCTCGTTCGCGGCGGCGCCTGGTCGGCCCCTGCGCGCACCTGGGCCCGGTCCCGACGTTCGTGCGCGGCAGTGCGCGCCGTCGGGCGCGGGGTAGTTCACCCATTGTCCTGCTCCCGGGGCCGGAAAGTCACACCGGGGGCACCCGGGGGGACGTGACGCTCGCGACACCGGCGCCACGCCGGTTCTCCCGGGGGCCTTGTCACGGCGCGCCCCGGTGCGGTGGGCTACGGTTTGCGGAATCGAAAGGTCGCCACCTCTGGGCGGCCTCGACGGAAGGGAACGGTCAGCACGTGGCAAGCACCGCGGGCGACGCGGCCACGCAGGCAGCGGTTCGTCTGGGCTTCACCTCCGGTCAGGTGATCCAGGAGTTCGGGTACGACGACGACGTCGACGACGACCTGCGCGCAGCGATCGAGGCTGCCACCGGCACCGAGCTCGTCGACGAGGACTACGACGACGTCACCGACGCCGTCGTGATCTGGTGGCGCGAGGAGGACGGCGACCTCACCGACTCGCTGGTCGACGCGCAGACCGTGCTGGACGACGGGGGCTCGATCTGGGTGTTCACGCCCAAGCCCGGCCGCTCCGGTCACGTCGACCACGGCGACATCGAGGAGGCCGCGACCACCGCGGGGCTCCACGCGACGAGCACCTTCGCGATCGCCTCCGACTGGTCCGCGACGCGGCTCGGGACGCGCGGCCGCGGCAAGTGAGCCCGTCCGGGCCCGACGCGCCCGTCGGCGTCGGTGACCCGGCGCCGGACTTCACGCTCGACGACACGCACGGGACCCCCGTGCGCCTGGGGGGCCTGCGCGGGGCGCCCGTGCTCGTCGTCTTCGTTCCGTTCGCCTTCTCGGGGCGCTGCACGCAGGAGCTGTGCGCGCTCCGCGACGACCTGGCCGAGCTCGAGGCCGCCGGCGCGCGGCTGCTCGTGATCTCGTGCGACGCGACGTTCTCGCTGCGCGCGTGGGCCGAGCACGAGGGCTACACCTTCCCGCTGCTCTCGGACTTCTGGCCGCACGGCGAGGTGGCCCGCGCCTACGGGGTGTTCGACGAGGCGCACGGGCTCGCGCTGCGGGGGAGCTTCCTGGTCGACGCCGAGGGCGTGGTCCGCTGGTGCGTGCGCAACCCGCGCGGCGTCGTGCGGGACGTCGCCGAGTACCGGGCGGCGCTCGCGGCGCTCCCGGCGCCCCCCGCCTGAGGGTGTGCGGCGGGTAGGCTGTGCCCCCGTCGCAAGGGGCCTGTAGCTCAGCTGGTCAGAGCGCCGCGCTTACACCGCGGAGGTCGCCGGTTCGAAACCGGCCGGGCCCACCCCTCGTCCGACGGCTGCGGGCGACCCGCGTGGGCCGCGCGCGGGCCGTCGTCGCCGGCGGCCCCCAGCCGCGGGGTACGGTCGCCAGGTGGGAGACGCGCGCGACCGGTGGCTCGACGAGGGTGTGCGCGTGCTGGCCGCCGAGGGGTCCGCGGGGCTGCGGATCGACCGGCTCGCCGCACGGCTGGGCCTGTCCAAGGGCTCCTTCCACCACCACTTCGACGGCGCCGACGGGTACCGCCGCGCGCTCCTCGCGCACGTCGAGCGGCTCGCGGTGGCGGCGGTCGACGCGGCGGTCGCGCAGGCCGCCGACGCCGGGGACGTCCGGTCGGTGCTCGCGCGCCTGACGGCGCTCGTCGAGCCGGCGGCCGCGGGGCTGTACCGGCCGGAGCTCGACGTCGCGCTGCGCGCGTGGGCGACGACCGACGACGACGCCCGCGCGGTGCAGGCGCGGATCGACGGCGCCCGTCTGGAGGCGCTCGAGCGGGTGTGGCGGCCGCACACGGGGTCGGCCGGCGAGGCGCGCCGTGCGGCCCTGCTGCCGTACCTCGCTCTCGTGGGCGCGGCCGTGGTGGTGCCACCGGTCGGGGCGGCGGAGCTGCGGGCGGTGCTGGAGCAGCTGCTGCCGTTGGTACCCGAGGGGGACCCAGCGACCGGCGCCTGAGGGAAGTCGGCCCGTCGATCCCGGTCGCGTCTCCGTACCATACGGTATGGTATGGAGACGACCGCAGAGGAGCGCCGCCATGCCGCCCACCCCCGACCCCGCCTGGCCCGTGCTCGTCCTCGCCCTGGTGCAGCTCGTCGACGCGGCCACATGCGTGCGACCGGTGCCCTTCGTGGCTCGGTGCCTCGACGACGTCGGGTTCCCCCGGCGGTGGTGGTGGGTCCTGGCGCCGCTCAAGCTCGCCGCCGCGAGCGGCCTGCTGCTCGGCCTCGTCGTCCCGTACCTCGGCGCCCTCACGTGCGGGGCGCTTGTCGCGTACTTCGTCGTCGTCGCCGTGGGCATGCACGTGCGGGCGCGGGACCTCGGCCGGAACCTCTTCGTCAACGCCCTCGGGATGCTGGCGCTGTGCGTCGCCACCGCGCTGATCGCCTTCATGGGCGTCCCGGCCGGGTGAGGACCCGGCGCGCGACCGGTGCGCGGCGGGCGCGGCGTCCTGGCCTGCTAGCGTCGCGCGGTGCACGTCGCGGCCCTGACCGTCCACCCCGTGAAGTCGCTGCGCGGTGAGCCCGTCGCGGCGGCCGAGGTCGAGCGCGCGGGGCTGCGCGGCGACCGCCGGTGGATGCTCGTCGACCCCGAGGGTGCTGCGGTCACCGCACGGCGGCACCCCGGCCTGCTCGGGTTGAGCGCGCGGACGTCCCCCGGCGGCGGGGTCGTGCTGACCCACCCGGGGCACGAGGACCTGTCCGTCGCGCCGCCCGTCGCCGGGCTGCCGGTGGCCGTGGGCCTGTCGCGCGTCGGCCGCGCGCGGGCGGCCGGACCGGACGCCGACGCGTGGTTGCGCGCGGTGCTCGGGCTCGACGTCCGCCTCGTGTGGCAGGACGACCCGGCGCGGCGCCCGGTGGACCCGGCCCACGGCGGCCGCCCGGGCGACGTCCTGAGCCTCGCGGACGACGGCCCGGTGCTCGTGACGGTCGTGGCGTCGCTGCGCCGGCTCGACGAGTGGGTCGCGGCGGCGCCGGCCCGGACCGTCCCCGGGAGGCCCTCCCCGGCGGCGCCCCGGACCGACGAGGACCGGGGTGCCGCCGACTCCCACGCGCCGCTCGCGATGGAGCGCTTCCGGCCGAACCTCGTGGTCGACGGCGACGTCGAGCCGTTCGCGGAGGACGCGTGGCCCGGCATCCGGGTGGGCGACGTCGAGCTCCGGTTCGCCGAGCACTGCGACCGGTGCGTCATGACGACGGTCGACCCGACGACCCTCGTGCGCGGGCAGGAGCCGCTGCGCACGCTCGCGAGGCACCGGCGCTGGGACGGCAAGGTGTGGTTCGGCGTGCGGATGGTGCCCGTGACCACGGGACGGGTCGCGGTCGGCGACCCCGTCATGGTGCTCGGCGAGCAGCGTCGCGGCGGGTAGCGTTCCGTCCGTGACCCGCGACGACGCCCTGCCCCTCGCCGAGGTCGTGCGGCTCCTGGAGCGCCGGTACCCGCCCGCGACCGCCGAGTCCTGGGACGCGGTCGGGCTCGTCACCGGCGACCCGCGCCAGCCGGTGCGCAGGGTCCTGCTCGCCGTCGACCCGGTCGCCGCCGTCGTCGACGAGGCCGTCGCCTGGGGTGCCGACCTCGTGCTCGTGCACCACCCGCTGCTGCTGCGCCCGGTGACCTCGGTCGCCGCGACGACGTTCAAGGGGGCGCTGGTGCACCGGCTCGTGCGGGCCGGCGTGGCGATGCACGTCGCGCACACCAACGCCGACGCCGCGCACGGCGGGGTCGCCGAGGCGCTGGCCGACGCCGTCGGGCTCGTCGACCAGGTGCCCCTCGTGGCCCAGCCCGCCGAGGCGCTCGACAAGCACGTCGTGCTCGTCCCGGTCGCGGACGCCGAGCGGCTCGTCGACGCGCTCGCCGCCGCGGGGGCCGGAGCCATCGGGGAGTACAGCCGCTGCGCGTGGCGGACCACGGGGGAGGGCACGTTCACCCCGTCCGAGCGCGCCGACCCCGCGATCGGCCGCCGGGGCGAGGTCACGACGGTCGTCGAGGCGCGTGTCGAGATGGTCGCGCCCCGGCGGCTGCGCCGCGCCGTCACCGCGGCGATGCGCGCGGCGCACCCGTACGAGGAGGTCGCGTTCGACGTGCTCGAGCTCGCACGCGAGGACGGCTCGACCGGGCTCGGGCGCGTCGGGCGCCTGTCCGCACGGACGACGCTGCGGGGCTTCGCGGAGCGCGTCGCGCAGGCACTGCCGGCGACGGCCCAGGGCGTGCGCTTCGCGGGCGACCCCGACGGCGTCGTCGAGCGCGTCGCGGTGCTCGGGGGCTCGGGCGACTCGCTGTTCGACGCCGTGCGCGCCGCAGCCGTCGACGCCTACCTCACCGCCGACCTGCGGCACCACCCCGCGTCCGAGCTGCGCGAGCGCGCCGAGTTCGAGGCCGCGCCGGGCAGGCCTGCGACGCCGTACCTCGTCGACGCCGCGCACTTCGCCTCGGAGTGGCCGTGGCTCGAGCGGGCCGCCGCCGACCTGCGCGCGGACGCCCGCGCCGCCGGCGCTACGGTGGAGACCAGGGTCAGCACGCTGCGCACCGATCCGTGGTCCGGCCGGGTCCCGAGCCCGGACCGCCCCCCGTCGTCGGAAGGAACCGCCCCGTGACCACCGCACCCCCCGAGGACCAGCGCAGGCTCCTCGACCTGCAGCAGCTCGACACCCGCCTCGACCAGATCGCGCACCGCAAGCGCACCCACCCGGTGCTGGCCCGCCTCGCGGAGGTCGACAGCCGCCTCGCCGACCTCGACACCGCGCTCGTCGCGTCCCGCACCGCCGCGAACGACCTGCGCCGCGAGGTCACCAAGGCCGAGACCGACGTCGAGCAGGTCCGCACGCGTGCGGCGCGCGACCAGGCGCGGCTCGACTCCGGGGCCGGCAGCCCCAAGGACCTGCAGGCGCTGCAGAGCGAGCTCGCGTCGCTCGCGCGCCGCCAGGACGAGCTCGAGGAGGTCGAGCTCGAGGTCATGGAGCGGCTCGAGGCGCACGAGTCGGCCCTCGCCGGGCTGACGTCCGCGCACGCCGAGGTCGTCGCGCAGAAGGCCGAGCTCGTCGCCGAGCGGGACGCCGCGTTCGCCGAGCTCGACGCCGAGGCCGAGAAGGTCGCCGCGCAGCGGACCGAGGTCGCGTCGCCGCTCGACGACAAGCTCCTCGCGCTCTACGAGCGGCTGCGCGGCCGGCTCGGCGGCGTGGCCGTCGCGGCGCTGCGGCGCGGCCGGTCCGAGGGCAGCGGGCTCCAGGTGCCGGGCACCGAGCTCGCGCGCATCAAGGCGCTCCCGCCCGAGGAGATCGTGTACTGCGAGGACTCCGGGCGCATCCTCGTGCGCGGCGAGGACGCCTTCTGATGACGTCGGGCGGCGCCGCGGGCTCGCCCCGCCGGCTCGTCGTCGAGGCGGACGGCGGGTCGCGCGGCAACCCGGGGCCCGCCGGCTACGGGGCCCTCGTGCGTGACGCCGCCACCGGGCAGGTGCTCGCCGAGCGCGCCGACCACCTCGGGGTCGCGACCAACAACGTCGCCGAGTACTCGGGGCTCGTCGCCGGGCTCGAGGCGGCCGCGCAGATCGACCCCGCGGCGCTCGTCGAGGTCCGGATGGACTCCCGCCTGGTCGTCGAGCAGATGTCGGGGCGCTGGCAGATCAAGCACGAGGACATGCGCCGCCTGGCCCGGCGCGCGGCCGAGGTCCTCCCGCGCGGGCAGGTGACCTACACGTGGGTCCCGCGTGCCGAGAACTCGGCGGCCGACGCGCTCGCGAACGAGGCGATGGACACGCGCGGCCCCGTCTCGCGCGACCCCGGCCCGACCCCCGACGCGCCCTCGCCGGGCCTGCCGCCCGCACCGGCACCCGTCGGTGACGGCGCGCCCGTGCGGGGCCCGCGCCCGTCCGGCGCGGCGGTCCGGTTCGACGACGACCAGCCCGTCACGGTCGTGCTCGTGCGGCACGGCGAGACGACGATGACCGTCTCCCGCGGCTACTCGGGCTCCTCGGAGCCGGGCCCGTCGCTCAACGAGCACGGGCGGGAGCAGGCCGCAGCGGCGGCGGAGCTCGTCCGGCGCGTGGGCCGCGACCTGTGGGGCGACATCCCGTACCCGACCGAGCTGCTCGCCTCCCCGATGGTGCGCACGCAGGAGACCGCAGCTGTCGTCGCGCGGCGGCTCGGCCTGCCCGTGCGCACCGAGCCGGCGTTCCGGGAGGCCGACTTCGGCGCCTGGCAGGGGTTCACCGCCGAGGAGATCGAGGAGCGCTGGCCCGGGATGCTCGTGCCGTGGCACACCCGGGCCGACGTCCGCCCGCCCGGCGGGGAGTCGATCGAGGACGTCGGCCGGCGCATCCAGGGCGGGCTCGACGCGCTGCTCGCGGGCGGCGTCGACCGGACCGTCGTCGTCGTGAGCCACGCGGTCGCGATCCGCGCGGCGCTCGGGCTCGCGATGCGTGCGCAGCCGTCGGCGTGGAGCCAGCTCCGCGTCGCACCCGCGTCCGTGAGCATCGTGCGGCTGTTCGAGGACGGGCGGACCGAGGTCGCGGTCGCCGGCGCACCGAGCGAGGGCTGGGCGCCCGCGCGCTGACGCCGCGTGCCCGCCGCGGTGCGCGTCGCGCCGGCACGACCCTGGTCGGACCCCGGCACGCCACCCGGCGCACGGTCCGCTCGTCGTGCGGTCGACCGGCGCACGCGCGCTGCCTGGCGGCCGGTCGACCCGCGCACGCCCGGTCCGGCGTGCCGTCAGCGCACGACGAGCGAGAGCACCCGGGCGCCGGTGCGCGGGCGGGCGCCGAGCTCCACGTCGAGCAGCGTGCCGTCGGCCAGGAGCTCGGCGGCCGCCGCCGCGAGCTGCTCCGCGGAGCGCGGCTCGCGCCCGGGCCGCACGAGCAGGTGGCGCGTGAGCACGCCGCGCGTGTGCTTCGCGTTGTGGGACACCACGGAGCGCACCCCGTCGAGCTCCCGGAGGACCCGTACCTGGACCCAGTCGGCGTCGGCGGGTGGGCGCCACGCGGCGAGGTACGCCGCGGAGCGGCAGTCGACGACGAGCTCGCCCCGGGTGGCGGAGTCGAGCTCGGCGGCGAGCGGGTCACGCCAGGCCGGGGCGAGCGGACCGACGCCCGGCAGCTCCGTGCCCATCGAGAGCCGGTACGCGGGGATGCGGTCCGCCGGGGAGACCAGCCCCCAGAGCGCGGACACGGTCCGTACGGCCCGAGCCGACCGCTCGCGCGCGCGGCGCGGCAGGTCGTCGAGCCCCGCGGCGGCGTACAGCACGCCGGTGTACACGCGGGACGCCCGTGCCGCCGGCGCCTCGCGCAGCGTCACGTTGCGGGCGACCTCGCCCGCGAGCGACGCCCCGGCACCGAGCACGGTCGTCGCGTCGGGTCGCGCGCTCACCTCGACGAGCGCGTCGAGCACCTTGCGGCGCACCGGCCCGAGGTCGGGGGAGGACAGGGCGTCGAGGTCGAGGGCCGGGCCGCGCGCCGGCGCGGTCTTGCCCTCCGAGGGCGGCAGGAGCACGAGCACCCGAAGACTCTAGGCTGCGCGCACCGCGGGCGACGACGCGCCGCGGCCGCGACCCGGAGGTGGGCATGGCTCAGGTCAAGATCTACGGGCGCCGCGACGTCTGGGCGCCCCGGCGGCGCGAGGTGTCCGACGCGGTGCACGCCGCGCTCGTCGGCGCGTGGCAGCTCCCCGAGGACAAGCGGTTCCACCGGTTCCTGCTGCTGGACGCCGAGGACCTCGTCGCACCGCGCTCGCCGGCCTACCTCGTCGTGGAGATCGTGTGCTTCACCGGACGCAGCCCCGCCGCCCGGCGCGCGCTCATCGCCGCGTTCTTCGACGACGTGGCGCCGGCGCTCGGGCTCGACGCCGACGACCTCGAGGTCGTCATCCTGGAGAGCCCGCCCGCGAGCTGGGGCATCCGCGGGGTCGCCGGCGACGAGCTCACGCTCGGGTACCGCGTCGACGTCTGACCCGGTCGCCGCCGTGCGGCTCCCTCGGGCGCCGAGGCGCACTAGGCTGGTCCCGGATGAGCTGGCCAGACGGCCGCGTCGGGCCCCCGGGCCCGCCGAGGAACGTCCGGGCTCCACAGGGCAGGGTGGTGGGTAACACCCACCCGGGGCGACCCGCGGGACAGTGCCACAGAGAGAAGACCGCCACGCCCGCCCTCCGGGGCAGGCGGGGTAAGGGTGAAAGGGTGGTGTAAGAGACCACCAGCGTGCCGGGTGACCGGTGCGGCTAGGTAAACCCCACCCGGAGCAAGGCCAGACAGGGAGCGTCCGAGGGCTGCCCGCCCGAGCTCCCGGGTAGGCCGCTGGAGGCGTGCGGCAACGTACGTCGTAGATGGATGGCCGTCACCCGCGCGGGGGCAACCGCGCGCGGGCACAGAACCCGGCGTACCGGCCAGCTCATCCGCTCCGGTCGCGTCAGCCGTCCCGCCGCGCGGCCGCCTCCGCCGCGAGCTCGGCCGGCGTGGACTGCAAGAGGCAGAACTCGTTGCCCTCGGGGTCGGCCAGCACGACCCAGCTCACGCTCGTCTCCTGCCCGACGTCGATCCGCCGGGCGCCGAGCCCGAGCAGGCGGCCGAGCTCCGTCTGCTGGTCGGAGCCGTCCGGCGGGCGCAGGTCGAGGTGCAGGCGGTTCTTGATCGTCTTCGCCTCCGGGACCTGGAGGAAGAGGATCGTCAGCGGTGACCCCCACGGGTCGCCGATCGCGACCTCGTCGTCGTCCGGGTCCTCGTCCTCGAGCACCTGCCATCCCAGGGCCTGAGCCCACCACTCCGCGAGCCTGCGCGGCGCCGCGCAGTCGATGGACAGGGTGTCGACGACGAGTCCCATGGGCCGACGCTAGACCCGGCGCACGTGGGCGGCGACACGGCGCGCGGGCGCGTGCCCGCACCGCGGCTCCCGCCTCCCGGCTCCTGCGCTCCGGTCCGGCGGCGCGCCCGGGTGACGTGCGGCCCGAGCGCCCGCCACCGCCTCAGACGCCCTGGCGCCCGAGCCGCTCGACGTGCCGTGCGTGCTCCTGCGCGAGCCACGGGGTGCCGAGCCGGCTGTCGTCGGGCGTCCGCCCGTGGACGAGCGCGTCGAGGTACGCCCGGTCGACGGCGAGCCGGCGGGCGAGCTCGGCGCGGTCCCCGACGTGCCCGTGGCCCGGGACCAGCACCTGGACGCCGTCGGCCTCGGCGGCCGCCTCGAGGAGGTCGAGCGCCGCGACGTAGTCCCCGACGGGGTCCTCGGCGTCGACGTCGAGCAGCGGGATCTCGAGGTCGGAGAGCATGTCGCCCGCGAGCAGCACCCCGGCCTCGGGCAGCACCAGCGCCGCGTGGCCGGGGCAGTGCCCGCGGTGGGGGAGCACCCGCACCGCCGGGCCGTCCCAGGGCACCGTGGTCCCGTCGGCGCCGAGCGTCGTCAGCACGCCGAACAGGTCGGGGTCGTGGCCCGGCGCCGCGTCGTCGGCCTTCGCGAGGTCCGAGGTCCGCGTGCGTCGCAGCGCGTCGACCGCCGTCCGCGTCGCCCACCGCGGCACGCCCGGCCAGCGCGGCGACCACAGCACGTGGTCCCAGTGCGGGTGCGTCGAGAAGCCGGCGACGACGCGCCGGCCGGTCGCGTCGAGCGCGTCCGCGAGCGCGTCGACCTCGGCAGGCGTGATCGCGGGGTCGACGACGAGGCAGGTGCCGTCGGGCCCGTCGACGACCGTGCTGAGCGTCGTCCAGATCTCCGCCGTGACGGTGTGCACCCCCGGCGCGACCCGAGTGAGCCGCACCGGGGGAGTCACCGGCGCCGTCAGTGCCGGGCCTGCGCCGCGAGCGCGGCCGCGCCGACGATGCCCGCGGCGTTGCGCAGCTCGGCGGGCACGATGCGCGTGCGCAGGTCGAGCAGCGGGAGGAACTTCGCGTGGTGCTTGCTGACGCCGCCGCCGACCACGATGAGGTCGGGCCAGAACAGGTCCTCGACGACACGGAAGTAGCGCTGCAGCCGTGCCGACCACTGCGCGTAGTCCAGGTCCTCGCGCTCGCGCGCGCTGTCGGCCGCGCGCGACTCGGCGTCGTGCCCGTCGATCTCGAGGTGCCCGAGCTCGGTGTTGGGCACGAGGTGCCCGTCGACGATCAGGGCGGAGCCGATGCCCGTGCCGAGCGTCACGACCAGCACCACGCCCTTCTGGTCGTGCGCGGCGCCGTACACGGTCTCGGCGTACCCCGCCGCGTCGGCGTCGTTCACCGCGACGACGCGCCGGCCGGTCGCCTGCGCGACGACCTCCTCGACGTTCGTGCCGATCCACGACTTGTCGACGTTCGCGGCGGACTGCGCGACGCCGTGCAGGATCACCGCCGGGAACGTCACGCCGACGGGCAGCTCGGGCGGGAGCTGGAACGCGTCGACGACCTCCGCGACGGTGCGCGCGACGGCGTCGGGGGTCGCGGGCTGCGGGGTCGGGATGCGGACGCGGTCGGCGCTGAACTCACCGGTGCTCAGGTCGACGGGCGCGCCCTTGATGCCGCTCCCGCCGATGTCGATGCCGAACGCCGTGCCGGCCGAGCGCTGGGCGCCCGTGCCGTGCGTCTTCTCGTGGTCCTTCTCGTGGTGCTTGCTCATGGCAGCGTCAGGATCTCCGTCCCGGTCTCGGTGACGAGCAGGGTGTGCTCGAACTGGGCACTGCGGCGGCCGTCGGCGGTCACGACGGTCCAGCCGTCGTCCCACAGGACCCAGTCGGGCGTCCCGAGGTTGAGCATCGGCTCGATCGTGAACACCATCCCGGGCTCGATCACGGTCGCGTACGCCGGCGCGGCGTCGTAGTGCGGCACGACGAGCCCGGTGTGGAACGCCTCGCCGACCCCGTGACCGGTGTAGTCGCGCACGACGCCGTACCCGAAGCGCTGCGCGTACTTCTCGATGACCCGCCCGATCACGTTGATCTCGCGCCCGGGCACGACCGCCTTGATGGCCCGGGCGAGCGCCTCGCGGGTCCGCTCGACGAGCAGCGCGGACTCCTCGTCGAGCTCGCCGACGCCGAACGTCGCGTTGTTGTCGCCGTGCACCCCGCCCACGTACGCCGTGATGTCGACGTTCACGAGGTCGCCCTCGAGGAGCACCGTCGAGTCGGGGATGCCGTGGCAGACCACCTCGTTGACCGAGGTGCACAGCGACTTCGGGAAGCCGCGGTAGCCGAGCGTCGACGGGTAGGCGTGGTGGTCGAGCAGGAACTCGTGCCCGACGCGGTCGAGCTCGTCGGTCGTCACGCCGGGAGCGACGTGCCGCCCGACCTCCTCGAGCGCCTGCGCGGCGATCCGCGCGGCGACACGGATGCGCTCGACCGTCTCGGGGTCGACGACGTCGCTCCCGGTGTACGGAGCCGGACCGGGGCGGCCCACGTACTCGGGCCGCGCGATCGAGGGGGGCACGTCGCGGCGCGGGCTCACGGTCCCGGGGACCAGCGCCGGTCTCGACGCGTGCAGGGTCGACATGAGTGGCAGTCTACGGAGAGGTGCCGCGGAACGGCGGCTGAGCAGCAGGAAGGCACCGGCGGGTGCCCCGAGACCGGCGGAGGAACCATGACCGGGACGGACCGCGAGTTCTACTACAACACCGAGACCGGCCAGGTCGAGGAGGGCAAGGTCTCCGACTGGAGCGGCCGGATGGGCCCGTACCCGTCGCGCGAGGCCGCCGAGCACGCGCTCGACCAGGCGAAGGCGCGGACGCGCGCGTGGGACGAGGAGGACGAGCGCCGGCGCTGAGGCGCGGCGCTGGTCGGCGCAGCTCGGACCGGCCCTCGCACGGCTCGGTGGCCCGGCTCGGTCCGATCTCGCTCGGTCCGGCTCCCCGCAGCGGCCTCGCGCCCCGCGTGCCGGTGCGTCGGCTGCCGGTGCGTCAGCGCGGCCGCAGGTGCGCCACGACGGGGCGGTGGTCGCTGCCTCCGACGGCGGGGAGGACGTCGAAGCCGACGACGTCCCAGACCTCCGGGTCGACGAGCACGTGGTCGATCGGCGTCGACAGCCAGCTCGGCATCGCGGCCGGCCACGTGCCCAGCGCGGCGGCCCCGGCGGACTCCGCGGCGTCCACGCACGAGCCGAGGTCGCGCAGGCCGGGGTGGTCGAGCGTCGCGTTGAGGTCGCCCGCGACGACGATGCCCGCCGTCCCGTCGCACGTCTGCGCGACGAGACTCGTCTCCCGCCGCCAGTCGTCCATCGCGGCGAGCGAGAACGGTGCCGTCGGGTGGGCGGCGACGACGAGCGGCGAGCGCCCGGCCGTCCCGGCGTGAGCCCCCCGGGCCGGGGCGGCGTCGCTCGCGACGGGGTCGGCGCGGAAGCCGCCCAGCATCGTCGGCAGCTCGGCGGTCACCTCGTACCGGCCGAGGTCGGTCGTCACGAGCAAGGCCGTCGAGGCGACCGGGGTGCTGCCCTGCGTGCTCCGCCCGAAGACCCACACCGGACGGCCGGCGTCCTCGAGCAGCGCCGCCGTGGCCCTGGCCGTCGCGGGCACGGTCTCGGGGAGCACGACCACGTCCGCGCGGTGCTCGAGCACGAGCGGCGCGAGGTCCTCGGACGTGACCACGCCGAGGGTGTTGAACGCGAGCACCACCACGTCCCCGTCCTGCCGCGCCGCGGTGGCGTCGCCGTCCCAGCCCCGGGCGGCCAGGACGCCGAGCTGCGCCGCCGCCCCGACCAGGAGCACCGCGGCCGACACCGCACCCACGGGGGAGCGCCGCACGCGTGGCACGAGCAGCACCGCGACGCCCAGCACCAGCAGGCCGAGCGCGACGGGCATCCGGAACGCCACGAGGTGCGCGCCGACGACCCGTCCCGCCGCGTCGAAGGTCCCGGGGGCCACGAGGACCACGACCACGCCCAGCAGGACGAGCGGCATCGCCCAGGCGGCGAGCCGTCGGCCGGGGCGCGGGCGCCGAGCCGGCTCGGGGGCCGGCCCGGGCGTCGTGGTGCTCAGCTCTCGAACGAGTGCGCCGCGTCGGGGAACCCGCCCGAGCGCACGTCGTCGGCGTAGGCGCGGGCGGCCTCCCCGAGGAGCCGGCCGACCTGCGCGTACTGCTTCGCGAACCGCGGCGACCAGTCGCCCATGCCCGCCATGTCGAGCCACACGAGCACCTGGCCGTCGCACTGCGGGCCGGCGCCGATGCCGATCGTCGGGATCTCGAGGATCTCCGTCACGCGCGCCGCGACGTACGAGGGCACCATCTCGAGGACCACCGCGACGGCGCCGGCCTCCTGGAGGGCGAGCGCGTCCTCGCTGAGCGTCGCGGCCGCCGTGTCGCCGCGGCCCTGGACGCGCTTGCCGCCGAGGATGTTCTCGGACTGCGGCGTGAAGCCGAGGTGCCCGACGACGGGGATGCCCGCGTCGGTCAGCGCGCGGACCTGCGCGGCGCACCGCTTGCCGCCCTCGAGCTTGACCGCGTGCGCGTGCGCCTCCTTGAAGAACCGCACGCCCGTCTCGAGCGCCTGCTGCGGGCCGGCCTCGTACGACCCGAACGGCAGGTCGGCCACGACGAGCGAGCGGCGCACCGAACGCGTGACCGCGCGCACCGCGGGGATCAGCTCGTCGACCGTGACCGGGATGGTCGTCTCGTGGCCGAGCATCGTGTTGCCGATCGAGTCGCCCACGAGCAGCAGGTCGATGCCGGCCTCGTCGAAGATCCGCGCCGTCGGGGCGTCGTAGGCGGTGAGCATCGTGAGCTTGTGCCCGCGCTCCTTCGCCTCGCGCAGGTGGTGCACGCGCACGCGCTTGGGGGTCTCGCTCATCGCCGCTGCTCCTGGTCGTCCGGGATGGGTCGGGCGCACGCCGGTGTGCGCCCCGGGTGGGTCGGGGTCGTGGCGCCCCCTCAGGGCTCGCGCCACCGCGTCGTGATGGGCAGGCGGCGGTCGCGGCCGAACGCGAGCGCCGTGACCTTGGGCCCGAGGGGGTACTGCCGCCGCTTCCACTCCGCCCGGTCGACGAGCTGGAGCACCTTGTCGACCACCTCGGGGTCGAACCCGCGGGCGAGGAGCTCGGCACGGCCCTCGGCGTGCTCGACGTACGCGTCGAGCACCTCGTCGAGCAGGTCGTACGGCGGCAGCGAGTCCTGGTCGACCTGACCCGGGCGCAGCTCGGCCGACGGCGGCTTGGTGATCGAGCTCTCCGGGATCGGCGGGATCGACCCGGCGTCGATCGCCGCGTCGTTGCGCCACCGGGCGAGCGCCCAGACGCGCGACTTGTCGACGTCCTTGAGCGGCGCGTAGCCGCCGACGGCGTCGCCGTAGATCGTCGAGTAGCCGACCGCGAGCTCGGACTTGTTGCCCGTCGCGAGCACGAGGTGGCCCTCCGCGTTGGACAGGCCCATGAGGATCACGCCGCGCACGCGCGCCTGCAGGTTCTCCGCCGCGATGCCCTCGAGGTGCATCTCGCCCTCGAACGCGTCGACCATCGGACCGATGGGCTGCACGCGGTAGTCGGCGCCGATGCGCTTCGCGAGGTCGGCCGCGTCGTCCTTCGAGTGCTCGGAGGAGTGCCGCGACGGCATCGAGACGCCCACGACGTTGCCGCCGCCCACCGCGTCCGCGCTGAGGGCGGCGACGAGCGCGGAGTCGATGCCGCCGGACAGCCCGAGCACGACCGAGCGGAAGCCGTTCTTGCGGACGTACCCGACGAGCCCGGCCACGAGCGCCTGGTAGATCTCCTGGTCGGGGTGCAGGGGCGGGGCGATCTCGCCGGTCGCCGGCTCCTCGTCGTCCTCGACGAGGTCCCAGACCAGCAGGTGCTCGTGGAACTGCGGCGCCCGCGCGAGGAGCCGGCCGTCGGCGCCGACGACGAACGACCCGCCGTCGAACACGAGGTCGTCCTGGCCGCCCACCATGTTGCAGTACGCGACCGGGGCCTCGACCTCGCGGGCCCGGCGCGCGGCGAGCTCGGTGCGCACGTGCCCCTTGCCCTCCTCGAACGGCGAGCCGTTGAGCACGACGAGCAGCGACACCTCGTTCTCGTCCATCTGCGAGACGGGGCCGCCGTCCTGCCAGATGTCCTCGCAGATCACGACGCCGACCCGCCGCCCGCGCACGTCGAGCACGCACACGCCGTCGCCGGGGGCGAAGATCCGGAACTCGTCGAACACGCCGTAATTCGGCAGGTGGTGCTTGTCGTAGCGCGTCCGCACCGCGCCGTGCTGGAGGAGCACCGCCTGGTTGGTCGGGCGCGCCGGCGCGCCGTCGTGCTCGCGCGTCGTCTTCTCGCCGACCGACCCGACGAGCACGGCGAGGTGGCCGAGGCCCGCGGCGTCGAGCTCGCGGGCGACCCGGTGCAGCGCGGCCTCGGCCCCGCGGCGGAATGACGCCCGCAGCGCGAGGTCCTCGATCGGGTACCCGGTGATCGTCATCTCGGGGAAGACCACGAGGTCGGCACCCGCGTCCGCAGCCTGGCGGGACCAGTCGAGCACCGCACCGCTGTTCGCGTCGAGGTCGCCGACGCAGGTGTCGATCTGGGCCAGGGCGATGCGCAGGTGGGCCATGCGCCGAGCCTAGAGGGTGCCGCGCCGACGCACGCCGCAGGGCGGGGGAGCCCGGCGCCGGGGTTCGATCGGGTGCACCCGGCGCGGTCCGGCGCCGGAACGCCCGGTCCATCAGGCAGGATGTACCGCATGGACAGGCAGCAGGAGTTCGTGCTCCGCACGGTCGAGGAACGGGACATCCGCTTCATCCGGCTCTGGTTCACCGACGTGCTCGGGATCCTCAAGTCGGTCGCGATCGCGCCGGCCGAGCTCGAGGCCGCCTTCGCGGAGGGCATCGGCTTCGACGGGAGCTCGATCCAGGGGCTCACGCGCGTGTACGAGGCGGACATGATCGCCAAGCCGGACCCGAGCACGTTCCAGGTGCTCCCGTGGCGCGGCGAGCGGCACGGCACCGCGCGCATGTTCTGCGACATCCTCACGCCGGACGGCGAGCCGTCGCTCGCGGACTCCCGCAACGTCCTCAAGCGCGCGCTCGCGAAGGGCAGCGCGCAGGGGTTCACCTTCTACACGCACCCCGAGGTCGAGTTCTACCTGTTCGAGGCGCCCGCCGACCCGCTGGTCCCGCTCGTGCCGGTCGACTCGGGTGGCTACTTCGACCACGTCCCGCGCGGCACGGCGCACGACTTCCGGCGCGCGGCGATCACCATGCTGGAGTCGATGGGGATCTCGGTCGAGTTCTCCCACCACGAGGCGGGCCCCGGCCAGAACGAGATCGACCTGCGCTACGCCGACGCGCTGACGACGGCCGACAACATCATGACGTTCCGCACGGTGGTCAAGGAGGTCGCGCTCGAGCAGGGCGTCTTCGCGTCGTTCATGCCGAAGCCGCTCGCGGACCAGCCCGGCTCCGGCATGCACACGCACCTGTCGCTGTTCGAGGGCGACCGCAACGCGTTCCACGAGCCGGGCGCACACCTCGAGCTCTCGAAGGTCGCCCGCAGCTTCATCGCGGGCCTGCTGCGCCACGCCGCCGAGATCACCGCGGTGACGAACCAGTTCGTGAACTCCTACAAGCGGCTCTGGGGCGGCTCCGAGGCCCCGAGCTTCATCTGCTGGGGGCACAACAACCGCTCGGCGCTCGTGCGCGTGCCGATGTACAAGCCCGGCAAGGGCAACTCGAGCCGCATCGAGTACCGCGCGGTCGACGCGGCGACGAACCCGTACCTCGCCTTCGCGGTCATGCTCGCGGCCGGCCTCAAGGGCATCGAGGAGGGCTACGAGCTCCCCGAGGGAGCCGAGGACGACGTCTGGGAGCTCACGGACGCGGAGCGCCGCGCGCTCGGCATCGAGCCGCTGCCGACGTCGCTCGTCGACGCGATCGGCGTCATGGAGAAGTCGGAGCTGGTCGCCGAGACGCTCGGCGAGCACGTGTTCGACTACGTGCTGCGCAACAAGCGCCGCGAGTGGGAGGAGTACCGCTCGCAGGTCACGCCGTACGAGCTGCAGCGGTTCCTGCCGGTCCTCTGACGCGCTCGTGGGCGACGGCCGCGTCCGCGTCGCCGCCCGGCGCGGACAGCGTCAGCCGCCGCGCGCGGTGCGCCGTCTCGCGTCCGCCATGGGTAGCGTGACGCCGTGAGCACCCTGAGCGCCGGCGGGCGCGGCAGCACCCTGGCCGGACGGCTGACCCGGTCCGGCTTCGCCGACGCCGCGCGCGCGGAGCGGCTGCTGGCCGACGCCGCGCTCGCGGTCGTTGTGGACGAGCCGGAGGCGCTCCTCGGGCCGCTCTCGGAGGTCGCGGACCCCGACCACGCGCTGCTCGCTCTGGCCAAGATCGCGGGCGCCTGCGTCTCGTCGGCCGACCCCGCGCACGCGGGCGTGCTCCGCGGGCTGCTCGGGTCGCCGAGCGAGGGCCGGGACCGGCTGCTCGCCGTGGTCGGCTCCTCGGTGGCCCTCGGGGACACGCTCGCGGCCCACCCCGGCAACCTCGAGCTCCTCGCCGACGACACGGCGGGGACGGGCGTGAGCGCCGCGGACGTGCGTGCCGAGCTGCTCGAGGCCGTCGGCGCCGACCCGGCCGCGGACGTGCCGGTGGCCGCCGTCGTGGGCTCGCCCGGCGTCGACGCGATGCGCCGCGCGTACCGGGCCCGGCTGCTCCGGATCGCCGCGACGGACCTGACGGCGACCGACCCGCTCAGCCGGCTCCCCGGGGTCGCCGCGGCGCTCGCGGACCTCGCGGCGGCCGCGCTCGAGGCCTCGCTCGCGATCGCCCGCTCCGACCTCGACGACCACGGGCTCGGGGTGCGCCTCGCGGTCATCGGGATGGGCAAGGCCGGGGGCCGCGAGCTCAACTACGTGAGCGACGTCGACGTCATCTACGTCGCGGAGCCGGTCGACGGCGTCGGCGAGGACGAGGCGCTCGCGGTCGGCGCGCGCCTCGCGACCGGGCTGGCGCGCGCGTGCTCGACGGCGTCGGCCGAGCCGGCGCTGTGGCCCGTCGACGCGGCGCTGCGGCCCGAGGGCAAGAACGGGCCGCTGGTCCGCACGGTCGCGAGCCACCGCGCCTACTACGAGCGCTGGGCCAAGACGTGGGAGTTCCAGGCGCTGCTCAAGGCGCGCCCCCTCGCGGGGGACGTCGCGCTGGGACGCGAGTACGTCGAGCTCGTCAACCCGCTCGTGTGGTCGGCGGTGCAGCGCGAGAACTTCGTCGAGGACTCGCAGGCGATGCGTCGCCGCGTCGAGCACCACGTGCCCGCCGCCGAGGCCGACCGGCAGCTCAAGCTCGGCGTCGGTGGCCTGCGCGACGTCGAGTTCACCGTGCAGCTCCTCCAGCTCGTGCACGGGCGCGCCGACGAGACGATCCGGAGCCCCAACACGCTGACCGCGCTGGCCGCGCTCGCGGCCGGAGGCTACGTCGGCCGCGAGCACGCCGCCCAGCTCGCTGTCTGCTACCGGCTGCTGCGCGCGCTGGAGCACCGCATCCAGCTGCACCGGCTCCAGCGGACGCACCTCATGCCGACCGCCGAGGCGGACCTGCGCCGGCTCGCCCGCTCGGTCGGGATGCGCGCCGAAGGTGCCGCAGGGCTCGACGAGCGGTGGCGCACGGTGCGGCGCGAGGTCCGGCGCCTGCACGAGGAGCTGTTCTACCGCCCGCTCCTGCCGGCGACCGCCCAGCTCTCGACCGAGGAGGCCCGCCTCGCGCCCGAGGCCGCGCGCGCCCGGCTCGCCGCGATCGGCTACAAGGACCCCGCGGGCGCGCTGCGGCACATCGCGGCGCTGACGGAGGGCATCTCGCGCCGCGCCGCGATCCAGCGGCAGCTGCTCCCCGTCATGATCGGCTGGTTCGCCGACGGCGCCGACCCGGACGCCGGGCTGCTCGCGTTCCGCCGCCTGTCCGACGAGCTCGGCACGACGCACTGGTACCTCAAGCTCCTGCGGGACTCCGGGACGGCGGCGCAGCGCCTCGCGCGCGTGCTCTCGACGTCCCGGTACGTCGCCGACGCGCTCTCGCGCTCGCCCGAGTCGGTGACGTGGCTCGCGGGCGACGGCGAGCTCGAGCCCCGCACGCACGAGCGGCTCACCGCCGAGGCGGACGCGGTGCTCACACGCGCGCACGAGCCGACGCCCGCGGCGACCGCGCTGCGGGCCCTGCGCCGGCG
>NZ_JBFTER010000040.1:0-39163 GCF_047229345.1 Cellulomonas jepli
CCCCCGGGGGGGCCCCCCGCCGCCGCCCCCCCCCCCCCCCCGCGGCGGGCCCCCTCCCCCCCCCCCCCCCCCCCCGCCCGGGCGGGCGCCCCCGGACCCGCGCGCCGTCCCCGCCGGACCGCCTGACACGGGCGACCGCCCTGCGGGTGGACGGCTCGCCGACCGACGCCCAGGCGCGGCGCACGGGCCGGCGACGTGCACGCCGCGCGCACGAGATCTCCCCACGGACCAGCCACGACGCATACCTAGCACCGCTAGGGTCGATACCCTGCAGATCTAGGTATGGAGGCGCTGTGCGCATCGACAAGGACCTCGTGGCCGCCTCGGCCACACCGCTCGTCCTGGGGATCCTCTCCGACGGCGAGCAGTACGGCTACGCGATCCTCAAGCGCGTCGGCGAGCTCTCGGGCGGGCGCATGCAGTGGACCGACGGGATGCTCTACCCGCTCCTGCACCGGCTCGAGCGCGTCGGCTACGTGTCGTCGTCGTGGAGCACGTCCGACGCGGGGCGCCGGCGCAAGCACTACGCACTCACCGCCGCGGGCCGCGCGGCGCTCGCCGAGCGTCAGGAGCAGTGGACGGTCGTGGCCGACGCGCTGCGGCAGGTCTGGCAGCAGACGCAGCGACCCGCCGGGCTCGTGGAGGGGTGGGCGTGATGGGCCAGCACGCGGAGCTCGAGGCGCAGATCGACCGGTGGCGCGGGTACGTGCAGCGACGCCGGGCCATCTCGACCGCGGACGTCGAGGAGCTCGAGGACCACCTGCGCGGCCAGGTCGCGGACCTGCAGGCGACCGGGCTCGACGACGACGAGTCGTTCCTCATCGCGATCAAGCGCCTGGGCAACCTCGACGCCGTGTCCCGCGAGTACGCGCGCGAGCACTCCGAGCGGCTCTGGAAGCAGCTCGCGCTGGTCCCCGAGGGCGACGACCCGGCCGGGGCACCGTCGTGGCGCGAGCTCGCCGTCGTGCTGGCCCTCGCCGTCGGTGCGGGCCTCGCGGTCAAGGCGGGGGCGACGTGGATCGCCGACGAGAACGCGCTCGCCCGCAACGTCGCCCTGCTCGTCGTGCCGTTCCTCGCCGCGTACTTCGCGTGGAAGCGCCGGCTCACCGTCCCCGTGGCGGCGACGCTCGTCGCCGCGTTCGCCGCGGTGGCGGTCGTCGTCAACGTGTACCCGTTCGAGCGCGGCGGCTCGACCGAGGTGCTCACCGTCGTGCACACCCCGGTCGTCCTGTGGCTGCTGCTCGGGCTCGCGTACGTCGGCGGCCGCTGGCGGTCCGACCGCGGGCGGATGGACTTCGCCCGGTTCACCGGCGAGCTCGCGATCTACCTCACGCTCCTCGCGCTCGGCGGCGGCGTCCTGATCGGCCTGACGTTCGCGGTCCTCGCGGCCGTCGGCGTCGACCTCGAACCGGCCGTGCAGGACTGGATCCTGCCGTTCGCGGTCCCGGGCGCGCTCGTCGTCGCCGCGTGGCTCGTCGAGGCCAAGAAGAACGTCGTCGAGAACATCGCCCCGGTCCTGACCCGGGTGTTCACGCCGCTGACGATCGTCATGCTGCTCGCGGTGCTCGTCGTGCTGCTGTCCTCGGGCGGCCTCGCGAACGTCGACCGCGACCTGCTCATCCTCATGGACGCGATCCTCGTGCTCGTGCTGTGCCTGCTGCTGTACTCGCTCTCGGCGCGCGACCCGCTGGCCCCGCCCGGGCTGTTCGACGCGCTCCAGCTCGTGCTCGTCGTCGCGGCGCTCGCGGTCGACGCCGTGATGCTCACGGCGATGCTGACCCGGATCGCCGAGCTCGGGTCGAGCCCCAACCGGGTCGCGGCGCTGGGTCTCAACGTCCTGCTGCTGGTGCACCTCGCCGGCTCCGCGTGGCTCACCGGGCGCTTCCTGCGCCACCGGGCCGGGTTCGCGAGGCTCGAGCGCTGGCACACGCGGTACCTGCCGGTCTACGGCGCGTGGGCGGCCGTGGTCGTCGTCGCCTTCCCCCCGGCGTTCGGGTTCGCCTGAGCGCCTCCCGGGCACGTCCCGGGGCCTCGGTCGCCGCCGCCGACGCCCCGGGACGGCAGCGGGCACGGACCCGAGCCGAGCGGACCCGTCCGCCACGGCAGACTGACGGCTCGACCCCGCTCCACCGGAGGACCTCGATGCGCGCCGACCGCTCCGCCCGAACCCGCACCGCCCGCGCGCTCGGCTGCGCGGCGGCCACGTCGCTCGCCGTGGGGCTGACCGCGTGCAGCCCGCCCTCGACGAGCATCTCCGCCACCGTCGACGAGGTCGTGGTCCCCGCCGGGCAGACCATCGTGATCGACCTCGGTGAGATCACCACGTCCGTGGGCGACGACTGGCGGCTCACGACGACCCCCGACGCGGCGGTCCTCACCGCGGGCGAGATACGCACCGAGACGGTCGGCGACGAGACCGCGACGGGCAACCCGACGAGGCTGAGCTACGCGTTCGACGCCGTCGCGCCCGGCACCACGACGGTCGGCTTCACGTACTCCTACCGCGGCGAGGACGGCGACTCCCACGGCCGGGTCGAGGACCCGGAGCCGACCATCGTGGTCACCGTCACCGACTGACGGGACCAGCACGGTCGGCTCTGCACCCGTTGCGACGGAGGCGCGAGGACGTCGTCCCCGCGCCTCCGGTCGTCGGCCGTCCCCGTCCGCTCAGTCCTGCGGCGGCGCCGCCGAGATGTCCGCGAGCGCGGAGTCGGAGTCGAGCGCGACGGCGAGGTCGCCGATCGTCACGATGCCGACGGCCTGGTTGCCCTCGACGACCGGGACGCGGCGCAGCGCGCGCTCGCGCATGAGGTGCACGACCTCCGCGACGTCGTCGTCCGGCCCGACGGTGACGAGCTCCTCGGTCGCGAGCTGGCCGACCGGCGCGTCGAGGCCGATCCCGGCGGCCAGGCCGCGGACGACGAGGTCGCGGTCCGTGACGATGCCGACGACCGCGCCGTTCTCCGCCACGATGAGCGCCCCGACGTCCTGCGTGGCCATCGTCTGCGCGACGGCGTGCAGCGTGTCGGTCACCTCGACGACGGTCGGGTGGGGGGTCATGAGGCTCGAGACGGTGCGTGCCATGGGTACCTCCAGGTGCGCTGTGCGGTTCGAGCGTGCGCTCGACGTCCCGTCCACTGTTCAGCACGGGGTCCGGGCTCGCATCCGGTGGTGGCTCGCCCGCCGGGCCCGGCGCACCCGCGACGGGGGGCGCCGGGCCGGCGGGACGGTGCCGGGACGGCCGCTACGCCGACCCGGAGGTCAGGCGCACGGCGTGCCCGCGTCCCACGCGCCGTACGGGGCGGAACCGGGCAGCTCGCCACGGGTCCACCACTGGGCGGCGTGGTTCACGCCTGCCCGGGACACGACCTGCCCCCGGGTGTAGGTCGTCGCCCCGGACCAGGCGGGAGCGCACGTCGGCACGTCGACCGGAGGCGTCGTGCCGCACGGCCCGACCGGCTTCCACGGGCCGGACGAGTTCCTGCCGGGCGCCTGCGCCCGGGTCCACCACGCGGCCCGGTACTCCACGCCGTCGTGCGCGACGACGTCGCCGCCCGTGTAGACGCCGGACGCGTACCAGGGAGCCGCACAGGCGGGGTCGACGGACGGCCCGGGCGTCGCCGCGCGCAAGGTGCTGCCGAGCGCGTCGCCGAGCTCGTTGCGGTGGTCACCCGAGAGGTCCCACCACATCGCACCCCCGTAGCCGTTGACGGCCAGCCACTCCGCCTTGGCCGTCACGGAGGCCGGGTCGTCGTAGCTCCACCACTGGTCGCCGTCGTACCGCCACGACGCCCCGAGCCCGGCGTCGAAGTAGGCCTGCCCGAGGTCGCGCAGCTCGGCATAGGTCCGGGTGCCGACGTAGCCCGCGGCAGGCTGCCACGCGGCCGACCCGTCGGTGACGCCGTACCACCCGTGCCCGTAGGCGGCGAGACCGGCGTTGAGCTGGTCCGGCGACGCCCCCGCCTGGACGTACATGCCCATCGCGCCGTCGAGGCCGAGACCCCAGTTGTGGTCGCCGTCCGGGTGCAGGTTGCCCTGGTGCCCCGTCTGGCCCGGCACCCACCCGCCGTGGAAGTCGTACCCCTGGACGTTGAGGAAGTCGACGGCGGCGAACAGCCGCGGGTCCAGCCATCCGCCCTGCCCCGCGTTCCACCCGCCGGCCGGGGCGAAGGCCGTCAGCAGGTACTCCTCGCCGTTCGTCGCGCCTCGCGCGTCGAGCTCCGCGCGGAGCTCCTCCATGAGCAGGAGGAAGTTCTCCTTGTCCTCCGGGCGCGCGTTGGCGGTCTCGCCGCCGGTGACGGGCCACTCCCAGTCGATGTCGATCCCGTCGAAGATGCCGGCCGCAGCTCCCGGACCGCCCCTCCCGTCGACCTCGGGCAGGTCGCCGTCGATGTAGAGGTCGAGGCACGAGTCCACGAGCGCCGACCGGCGCTCCGGGGTCGAGGCGGCCTCCGAGAAGTTGTCCGACCAGGTCCACCCGCCGAGCGAGACGAGGACCTTGGTCTGCGGGCTGACCTCCTTGAGCTTGCGGAGCTGGTTGAAGTTGCCCGCGAGCACCTGGTCGGGCGAGTCGGCGACACCGTCGACCGCGTGCTCCGCCGGGACGGTGCGGAGGAAGTCGTTCTCGGGGTCGCCCTCGCCCTGGACGTCGGCGATGTCGCACACGAGGTCGGTCGTGACGTTGCCGAACGCGTAGTTCAGGTGCGTCACGTCCTCGATCGCACCCGACGTCACGAGGTCGGCGAGGTGGAAGTCGCGCGTGACGGGGGCGTCCGCCATGTAGTAGCCGACGCTCCGGTAGCCGTTGATGTGGTCCGGCCCGGCCGCCGGAGCGGACGGCCTCGCCGACGGCGACGGCGACGCTGCGGACGTCGGCGTCGCGAGGAGGGTGACGGCGAGTGCGGCGACAGCAGCGGCCGCGGTGCAGGCCGTGGCGCGCCGTTGAGCCTGGTGGTGGGACGGGGGCGGGGGTCTCATGAAGGCCTCGTTGCTCTTCGCCCGACGACGATGTCGGGATTTGTTCGGACTCCTTCACTTTAGGGGTCCGCGCCCCTCGTCCGACAGCCCCCGCCCCTTCGCGCACGCCCGGGCATCGAGGCGCCTCACGCCGGCTGCTGAGGCTCCGGCTCCGGCTCCGGCTCGGGGATGAGCACCGTGGCGAGCGTCACCGTGCGCGCGCCCGCAGCACGGCTCGCGAGGTACGGCGTCAGCAGCTCGCCGAGCCGCGCCTGGATCTCGGCCAGGTCGGCCGTCGTGACGTGCAGCTGGACCTGCCCGAAGCCCAGGAGGTCGCGGAAGGAGCCGTCGGCGCTCGCGCGGTCGAACGTCTCGCCGAGGCCGGCGAGGAACGTGAGGAAGGACTGCCGGAGCTCCTGCGTGCCCATGTCCCGGAGCTCGGCATGGTCGACGTGCGCCATCCGCCCACCGAGGGCGAGCGTGCGCTCGACGGCCCCGCGGACGCGACGCTCCTCGACGACGGCGAGGACGTCCGCCTCCACCAGGGCCGCGACGTGGCGGTACAGCGTCGCCTGCGGCACCTGCGGCAGCGCGGCCCGGAGCTGGGCGGTCGTGACCTGACGCGTCCCGACCGTCTGGATGATCCGCAGGCGGACGGGATGCAGGACGACCGCGGCGATCGGGGAGTTCGGGGACACTGGACGCACCATTCTCACGCTGATAATGTTCTCGAAAGGCAGCTCAGCGTACGACGAGGGAGGGGACCACCCATGACCGCCATCCGTCTCGACGACACGACCCTGCACGTGCAGTTCCCCGGCTGGGAGGCGCTCATGGCCGGGCGCTCGAGCTACACCGTCGACCGCGACGCCGTCGCCGACGTCGAGCTGCTCCCGGGCTGGAGCTCCGAGCTGCTCGGCGTCCGCTCGGGACTCGCGGTCTCGGGCCGCCTCAAGGTCGGGACGTTCCGTCACCCGTCGGGCGTGCGCAGGCTCGTCGCGATGCGCAGGGGGCTCCCGCTGCTCCGGGTCCGGCTCGCCGGCGGCCACGAGTTCGACGAGCTCCTGGTCAGCGACGCGCGGGCCGAGCGGCTCTTCGAGAGCCTCCAGAAGGACGTGCGGCGCTGAGCGGCACCGGGCCAGGTCCCCGGAGCACACGGAGCCCGCGACCTGGCCCGGCCCCTCCGAGACGACCGCTGAGCTGACGGTCGACGGGCGAGGGCCGGCTGAGCGCGCGCGTGACCACGTTGTCGGGAGACGATGGCGGTCACCGTCGGCGAGGAGCTGGACCATGGAGCTGCCCGCAGGCAGTGCAGGCGAGATGTCGGGCGACGTGGTCGCCGCTCGGCTCGTCGACGCCGATCCCGGCCGGGCCCAGGCCGCGCGCCGGCTGCTGGCGTCGGCGTCGGACGACACCGCGTTGCAGTCGATCGTGACCCTGGCGGCGCAGCTGCTCGAGACGCCGTCGGCCGAGGTGTCCCTCGTGACGGACGTGCGGGTGATCGTCGCCGGTGTCGGTGCGCTCCCCGGGCCCGTGGGCACGACCACCCCGCTCGAGGACTCGCTCTGCTCGCGGGTGACGGCTCACGGCGAGCGGCTCGTCGTCGTCGACGCGCGCACCGACCCCCGGGTCCGTGGCTCGGCCGCGGTCGCGGACGGCAGGGTGGGCGCGTACCTCGGCGTCCCCCTGCGCGGCGACGACGAACGCGTCGTCGGGGCGCTGTGCGTCTACCAGCCGGACCCGCGCGAGTGGGACGCGCGCGCGGTCCGCACGCTCGAGCACCTCGCCGCCGCCGTCGCCGCCCAGCTCGAGGTGACCGCGCTCGACGCCGAGTACGCCGTCGCCGACCGCTCCCAGATGCTGGCGGCCGCCGCGCAGGCCGCAGGACTCGGGACGTTCGCGTGGGACCTGCGGGCCGGCGCGCTGCGGTGGGACGACTCGCTGCTCGAGGCCTTCGGGTACGACGACGAGTCCTTCGGCGGCACCATCGACGCGTTCGACGCGCGCGTCGACGCCGCCGACCTGCCGGCCGTCACGGCGGCGCTCGGCGCGGCGATCGCGACCTGCGGGGTCTACGAGGCCGAGTTCCGGGTCTGCCGGCCGGACGGCACCGTGCGCTGGCTCAGCGCGCGCGGCCGGGCCGTGGCGGGCCCCGACGGCACCGCCGAGCAGGTCCTCGGGGTCACGACCGACACCACGGCTCTCCGCATGGGCGAGCAGCGGGTGCGTGGGGTGCTGGAGTCGATGACCGTCGGCTACTTCCACCTCGACGCCCGGTGGCGCTTCACGTACGTCAACGCCGAGGCCGAGCGGATCCTGAGCAGCGCCCGCGAGCAGCTGCTCGGCGGCGACATCTGGGAGCTGTTCCCGGCTGCGGTCGGGACCAACTTCGAGCAGCACTACCGCGGCGTGGGCCGCACCGGCGAGCCGGTGGTGTTCGACGCGTACTACCCCGCACCGCTCGACGCCTGGTACGAGGTCCGTGCCGTGCCGGAACGCGGCGGCGTCGCGGTGTACTTCACGGACGTCACCGACCGCCGCAACGCCCTGGGCACGGCCGAGCGCGCCCGCGCCCGCTCCGAGCTCCTCGCCGCGCTCGCCGGCGACCTCGCCGAGCTCCTCGACCCCGTGCAGGCGCTCGAGGCGGTGCTCCCCCACCTCGTCCCGTCCGTGGCCGACTTCGCCGTCGCGAGCCTGCTCGACGAGGGTCACGGCCCGTGGGCGCAACGGACGCACGACGTCGCCGCCCTGCACGCCGACCCCGCGCTGCGCGCGGTGCTCGAGGAGTACCGCACCCTGCGCGTGCCGTCCCTGACCGCGACCTCGCTGGTCGCGCGCGCGGTGTCGACCGGGCGGTCGGTCACGCACACCGGCGTCCCCGACGCCGGCACCGCGCTCACCGGCGGTCGCGCGCACGACCTGCTCGCCCGGCTGGCTCCGCACACCACGGTCGTGCTGCCCCTGCGCGGGCGCGGCCACACCCGGGGCCTGCTCACCCTGGCGCGCGGGGCCGAGCGCGGGGCCTTCGGCACGGACGACGTCACGGCGCTGCGCGACGTCGTCGCCCAGGTCGGCCTCGCGCTCGACAACGCCCACCTGCACGCCGCGCGCCGCCACCTCGCCGAGGAGCTGCAGCGCAGCCTGCTCACCGAGCTGCCCGAGCCCGACCACCTGCACCTGGTCGCCCGGTACGCCCCGGCCGCGACCGGCGCCGCGCAGATCGGCGGCGACTGGTACGACGCGTTCGTCGTGCGCGACGGGAGCACGTGCCTCGTCATCGGGGACATCGCCGGCCACGACCTGCGCGCCGCCGTCACCATGGCCCAGGTCCGCAACGTGCTGCGCGGCGGCGCCCACGCCCTCGTCCAACCACCCGCGCAGATCCTCTCCTCGCTCGACTGGGCGATGCGCGACCTGGCGATCGACGCGTTCAGCACCGCGATCCTGGGCAAGATCGAGCAGACCCCCGAGCTGGCCGAGCAGGGCCTGCGGCTGCTGCGCTGGTCCAACGCCGGGCACCTGCCGCCGCTGCTGCTGCACCCCGACGGGCGCGCGGAGCTGCTGACCCGGCCCGCCGACCTGCTCCTCGGGACGAGAGCGCACCCCGACCGGCACGACCACACCCAGGTGATCTCCCCGGAGTCCACGCTCCTGCTCTACACCGACGGGCTCGTCGAACGTCGCGGCGAGTCCCTCACGATCGGCCTGGAGCGGCTGCGGCGGCACGTCGAGTCCCTCGCGGACCTGCCGCTCGAGCAGCTCTGCGACCGGCTCGTGGCCGATCTCGCCGCCGCAAGCGAGGACGACGTCGCCCTGCTCGCCGTCCGGGCGCACCGCGAGGACCGCCCGAGGCCGGCCATGGCCGGACCGCGCACGCTGCCCGGCGACCGCCGGGAGGGCGACGACGCTCGGTGAGCCGCGCGCCCGGGCGTGCTGATCGGGCTGGTCGCGCTGGTCGCGCTGGTCGTCGACCCTGACGTCCGCGTCACGCCCTCACGGCTCGGCGGGTCCGTCGTCGTCGCCCGTCGAGCGGTCCGCACCGGTGAGGACGTCGTCCATCGCCAGCACGGTGAGGAGGAACCGGACCGGGGGCGACGCGGCGACCGTCATCGGCCCCCGGACGTAGCACCGGGACAGGAACCGGGCACCGCGGGAGTCCATGAACGTCACGGCCGTCGCGTCGACCATGACCGGCAGGCGGTGCTCCTCCACGACGGCGGTCGCCGCGTCGAGCGCGTCGACCAGCGCCGTGTCGATGTCGCCGGCCAGCACGACACGGACCGCGTCGGGTCCCCGCACGACGCGCACGCTCCCGGCGGGGACTTCGCCGCCGGACGCCGTTCCGCTCCCGTCCACGACCCGCGCCACCTCCTGGCCCTCGGACCTCCTGACCGATCCTGCCACGCGGCGGCCGGCGCCGGCAGGCTCACCTCACCCCGACGGGATGAGGCGACGGCGGAGCGGCGGGGAGTGGGATGGCTGCACCACGTCGGCACCGGAGGAGACGTCATGGCACAGCACGGACTCGCACCGGCATCTCCGCGTGCCGCCCGCGGAGGCGGGTCGTCGGCGTGGGCCGGGATGGCGTTCTTCGCCGGGCTGGTGCTGATCCTGCTCGGCGCGTTCAACGGGCTCATCGGGCTCGTCGCCGTGCTCGACAGCGACTGGCTCGTCGTGACGGACACCGCGCTCCTGACGGTCGACATCGCTGCCTGGGGCTGGTTCTGGGTCGTGATGGGCGGCGTCTTCTTCGCCACCGGCCTCGGCATCTTCGCCGGCCGGACGTGGGCACGCGGGGTCGGCGTGGCCCTGGCGACGGTCAACGCCGTCGGGCACGTCCTGTACATGCCCGTGTACCCGCTGTGGTCGGTGCTGGTCCTGACGCTCGACGTCCTGGTGATCTACGCGCTGACGCGTCCGGGCGGCTGGGACTGACGCACCCGACGACCCGGCTGTCGCTCACCTCCCCGACGGCGACGCCGCAGGTGCGACGACGCGCGTGCGCGCTTCACGACGCCGCAGGTGCGACGACGCGCGTGCGCGCGCTTCACGGGAGCGGACCGGGCTCCGGCGGTGCGTCCCGGTGGAACGGGAGCGCGCGGGCCCGGCCGGGCTCGAGCGGGTCGTCGACGACCTCCCGTCCGTCGAGCCACGCGGAGATCACGCTCGCCAGCTCCCCGGGGTGACTGAAGTTGATCGAGTGCGCCGCTCCCTCGATGAGCACGACGTCGACGTGGTCGGGCGAGGCGAGCCGGAGCTCGCGCACGCGCTGCGGGCCGGGCATGAGCGGGTCCCGGTCGCCGAGCACCGCGAGCGTGGGGACCGGCGTGGTGATCAGGCGTTCGAGCGCGGGGAAGCGCGTGAGCTGGCTGAAGAGGCTGAAGGCGTTCGCCGGACCGAAGTGCAGGTAGTCGGGGACGGCCACGCGCGCCATGCGCGGGCTCTCGCGGACCGCGTCGACGGCGAGCTGGCCGAGCGCACGACGCAGCGGCTGGTTCTGCCGCCCACCCGCGGGTGAGACCAGCACGAGCCGGTGCACGCGCTCGGGCGCCTCGTGGGCGATCTCGAGCGCGATCACGCTCCCCATGGAGTTGCCGATCAGCACGGCCCGGTCGAGCTCGAGCGCGTCGAGGATCCCGGTCATGCAGTGCGCCAGGGCGGGGATCGGCAGGGCGCGGGCCGGGCGGTCGCTCCGGCCGTACCCGGGCAGGTCCGGCACGATCGTCGTCCCCCGGGCTGCGAGCCGACGGGCCGTCGGCATCAGGTACGTCCCGGAGATGCCGAAGCCGTGGATGTGCACGAGCGGCACGCCGGTCGTCACGGGTCCGCGGCGGTAGAAGATGCGGCCGCCCCCGACCGTGACCCAGCCCTCGCTCCAGCCGTCGTCGTCCGCGCGCGCCCCGGCGCCCGGTCCCGTGCGCGCACGCACGGGCGAGGGCCGGCGGGGTCGTCGGCGCCACGCGTCCCCGGAGCCGCGCGCGGGCGGCACCGTCACGAGCGGCCGTCCTCGGTGGGGCGTGCCACGCCCGTGCGGCCAGTCATCCGTCCACTCTCCGCAGGAGCGACGGGCCGCGCCTCACACCGGGGGGATGACTCCCCGCCCACGGCGCCCTGCCGCGACGAACGCCTCCCTGGCCGCCGCCGGCGGCTCCGGAGACGTCCGGGTCAGCCGCGACGCAGGTCGAGCGGACCTGGCGACGTCGTCAGCCGAGCAGCCCCATCCACTGGGGTATCCCCAGGGACAGCGCCGGGATGTACGTGATCGCCAGCAGCAGCAGGACGAGGCCGACGAAGTACGGCACGAGCTTCGGGACGACCTGCTCGATCGTCACCTCGCTCACACCGGTCGCGACGAACAGCACGGAGCCCACGGGTGGCGTCATGGTGCCGATGCACATCGCCAGGATGAGGACCATCCCGAAATGGACCGGGTGCATCCCGAGCTCCGTCGCGATGGGCAGGAAGATCGGCGTGAAGATGAGGATCGCCGGCGTGATGTCCATGAAGGTCCCCACGACGAGCAGGACGATCACCATGAGCAGCAGGATCAGGAACCGTGAGTCGGCGACCGACAGCAGCGCGTCCGTGATGGCCGCCGGGATGCCCGAGTAGGCCATGACCCACGACATCGCCGACGACGCGGAGATGAGGAACATGACGACGCCGGTCGCGACGACCGTGCGGGTCATGATCTGCCGGAGGTCGGCCCACGTCAGGCTGCGGTAGATCAGCGACAGGACGAAGCAGTAGAGCACCGCGGCGCCCGCCCCCTCGGTCGCGGTGAAGACACCCGCCACGATGCCGCCCACGACGACGAGGATGAGCAGCAGGCTCGGGACGGCCTGCAGGAAGACCTTGGCGGCCTGGCCGGCCGTGACCCGGTCGTACGTCGGGTAGCGGTGGCGGCGCGTGAAGACGTACGCGACGCCCATGACGACGAGCCCCATGAGGATCCCGGGCACGTAGCCGGCCATGAAGAGCGCCGAGACCGACACCCCGCCCGCCACCGTCGAGTAGACGATCGCGGCGGTCGTCGGCGGGATCAGCAGGCCCGTCGAGGCCGAGGCGATGTTGACGGCGGCGCCGAAGCCGGGGTCGTACCCCTCCTCCTTCTGCCGCTCGTGCAGCGTCCCGCCGATCGCGGCGGCCGACGCCACCGCGGAGCCCGACAGCGACCCGAACAGCATGTTGCCGACCACGTTCGTGTGCGCGAGCGCCCCCGGCACCCGCCCGGCGAGCACGAGGGCGAGGTCGACGAGCCGGCGGGCGATCCCGCCGTTGTTCATGATGTTCCCCGCGAAGATGAACAGCGGCACGGCGAGCAGCGAGAAGCTCTCGATGCCGACGTTCATCGACTGCCCGACGACGTACGTCGCGTCCTCCCGCGGGAGGAAGACCAGGGCGGTGAGGAACGAGGCGACCCCGAGCCCGACCGAGATCGGGACGCCGAGCACGAGCAGGACGAAGAACGTGCTGAACAGGACGACGGCAGCGGTGAGGGCGTCCATCAGTCGGTACCTTCCGGTTCGATCGAGGGATCCCCGGCGAGGTCCTCCCAGATGTTGAGCCCCTGCGCGACGGCGATCGCGAGCCCCGCGAGCGGGGCGACGGAGTACACGAGCCCGCGCGAGATCCCGAGCAGCGCCGAGTAGTCGTTGCGCACGCCGTAGGCGAGCATCGCGCCCCCGACGACGAGCACGAGGACGGCGAACAGCAGGACGAGCGCGTCGATGCCCACGATCAGCCGCCGCCGGACCGGCTCCGGGAAGCGGTCCCGGACGATCACGAGCGCCATGTGCTTGCGGTACAGGAACCCGTAGGCGGCGCTGAGGAACGAGGTCCAGATCAGCGCGTAGCGCACCAGCTCCTCGGTGAACGCGGCCGGCGCGCCCAGGACGTAGCGCGTGAAGACCTGGTACAGCACCAGCAGCGTCATGAGGACGAGGAGCGTGCCGGCCGACCACAGCAGGACGAGCCCGAGCCCGCCGCGCACCCGGTTCAGACGGTCGTGCGTCATGGCGGTCACTCCCTCGCCTGCTCGATGACGGTCAGCAGCTCCGCGACCTCGGGGTAGGCCTCGGCGTACTGCTCGACGACGGGCCGGGTCGCCGCCCGGAAGCTCTCGAGATCGACGTCGGTGACGAACTCGACGCCCATGGCCTCCGCGTCGACCACGGCCTGCTCGATGCTCTCCGCCCACGCACCCTTGTGGTCCTCGGTCGACGCCCGCGCCGCGTCGGAGACGAGCTCCTGGTCCGCCGCGTCCAGCCGGCGCCACGCGTCGCTGCTGATCACCAGCATGTCGGGGATCCGCGTGTGCTCCGTGAGCGAGAACGACTTCGCGACCTCGCCGTGCGCGCTCTGGGTCAGCACCGTCTCGTTGCTCTCGGCGCCGTCGATGAGTCCCGTCTGCAGCGAGGTGTACGTGTCGCCGAGCGCCATGACGATCGGCGCGGCGCCGAGCTCCTCCACGAAGTCGGTCTGCGAGCGCATGTCCTGGACCCGGATCTTCAGGCCGCCCAGGTCCTCGGGCGTGCGCACCGGTGTGCCGGCCGTGTAGAACGACCGTGCGCCGGAGCTGTAGTAGGTCAGCCCGACGAACCCGTCCTCGACGGTCGAGCGGAAGTACTCGGTCATCTCCGGCGAGTCCATGACCTCGTAGTACTCGTCCTCGGACTCGAAGACGTACGGCAGGCCGAACGTGTGGTAGCCGGGGTCGTAGTTCGCGAGGCCGGGCGCACTGACCCGGGTCATGTCGACGATGCCCTGGCTGAGCTGGCCGAGGACCTGGCTCTCGGACCCGAGCTGGCCGTTGCCGTACATCTGGACGGCGATGCGCCCGTCGCTGCGCTCCTCGACGTCCTCGGCGAAGGCCGTGAGCGCCTGCGAGGTGACGTGGCGCTCGTTCAGGTTGTGCGCGAGACGCAGGACGAGCGGGTCGTCGGGGGTGGCCTGCGCGCTCGACGCGGGCCCGGAGGTCGGCGCGCACGCCGAGAGCGCTGCCGCCGTCAGCAGCGCCGCGGCGGTGCCGACGAGCCGGTGGTGCCTCATGGTCCTTCTCCTCACATGCCGAGCATGTCGACGGGACGGAACGAGATCGCGACGCTCAGGTCGCCCTCGCGGTTCGGCGTCCGGATCAGGACGGAGCCGAGCGTGGGGTCGTAGTGCCAGGCGACGTCCACCGCGTCGAAGCGCTCGCGGTGCAGGACCTGCGGGACGCGCTCGCCGTCGATCGTGACCCAGTGCGGCGAGCGCCCCGGGTGGACGACGTCGAGCAGCAACGTGCGGACGGGACTGCGGTAGCTGCCGCGGCGGGCGAGGTCGATCGTCACCTGCTCGCCGGCGGTCATCGTGATCTCGGTCTCCCGGAACACGCCGTCCTCGTGGGCCCGGGTGAGGCCGTCGTCCTCGTACAGCAGGAAGCGGCCGTCGCGGTCCGGCGCCAGGAGGAGGTGCAGGTCGGTGACCTCGTCCCGCGTCAGGCTGTCGAGCTGACCGGCGGAGAGCGGGACGATGCCCCCACCACGCAGGAACAGCGGGATGGAGCCGAGGTCGACAGGCAGGTCGACGGTCCGGCCGCCCTCGTGGCGCTCGCGGGTCCGCACGTCGTAGAAGACCTCGCCGGCCGGGAACCGGACCGTGCGGGTGCGCGCGCCGGGGGTGAGCACGTTCGCGACGAGGAGCGAGTCGCCGAGCATGAACTCGTCGGAGGTCTCGTCACCACCGGGGTCGCCCTGGAACGCGCTCACGAGCGGCTCCATGATCGGGAGCCCGGTGCGGTGGGCGCGCGCCATGAGCGAGTACAGGTACGGGAACATCCGGTAGCGGAGCTTGATCGCGTCGCGGACGTGCACGGTGTGGTCGCCGTACATCCAGGGCTCGGTCACGGTGTTGTCCGAGTTCACCGAGTGGATCGAGAAGCGCGGCTGGAAGATGCCGTTCTGCACCCACCGCACGAGCAGCTCGGGCTCCGGTGCGGGTCCGTGGAAGCCGCCGATGTCGCAGCCCTGGTTGGCCACCCCGGACAGCCCCATCCCGAGGATCGTCGCGATGTTGTGCCGCAGGCTCGCCCAGGACGTCGAGTTGTCGCCCGCCCAGGTCTGCGCGTAGCGCTGGATGCCGGCGTGCCCGGCGCGGCACACGATGTAGGGGCGTACCGACGGGTCCTTCTCGGTGATGGCGTCCCACGTGACCCGGCACATCAGGTTCGCCATGACGGTGCGCAGCCGGCCGATCGTCGCGCCCGTGCCGTCGAAGTCGCAGCGGGAGTCCGTGTCGATGATCCCGTCGTACTCGCAGTTGTCGTTCCACACGGACGTCGTGCCGTGGTCGAGGACGGCCTCGGTCAGCCAGCCCTTCCACGCCTCACGGGCGGCGGGCTTCGTGAAGTCGACGAACCGCCCGGGACCGCCCCACCATGCGCCGACCGCGGGCCCGTCGCCGGCGAGCACGGCGGCGTCGGCGCTGCGCCCGACGAAGACGTCCCGGTCGGCGAGCTCGTCGAGGCGCGGGTGCACGTCCAGGACGGCAGGCTTGACGTTGGGCGAGACCGTGATCCCGCGCTCGGCCATCGCGGCGAAGAAGCCCGCCGGGTCCGGGAAACGGCGGTCGTTCCAGGTGAAGACGCAGCGCTTCGGGCCGGCCTGGGTGTCCTGCGTGCTGTACCCGGACGACAGCTGGAAGCCGTCGACGGGGATGTCCTCGGCGCGAGCGATGTCGATGAACTCGGTGATCGCCCGGTCGCTGTCGGCGTCGAGCTCGGCGTAGTACATCGACGACGCGAGGTACCCGAGCGCGTACCTGGGCAGCAGCGGCGGCCGGCCGGTCAGCGTGGTGTAGCGCCTGACGACGTCCCGGATCGCGGGGCCGGCGACGAGGAAGAGGTCCACGTCGCCGCCGTCCGCGCGGTACCGGCTGTGCGCCGGCCAGTAGTTGCTGCGCTGGCGGCCGAGGTCGAAGTCGCAGTCGAAGGTGTTGTGGTAGAAGTACCCGACCGCCTTGCGGGTGACCCGGTTGAGCTTCACGTAGAACGGGATGTGCTTGTAGAGCGGGTCCGTCTCGCGCGGGTCGTAGCCGAGCGCGTCCTTCGGGCTCATCGTGATGAGCTTCTGCGCCTTGTTGAGCGACCCGGTCGTCTCGCCGAAGCCGTAGAACGCGTCCTCGGACGAGATCTCGCTCGTGTGCGTGCGTCGCCCGTTCGCGTCCTCGAGGTAGCCGAGGCCGACGACGTCGGCGTGGAGGAGCGTCCCTTCGGTGTCGTGGACGCAGATCCGGAACGGGTCCTTCTCGACCTCCACGACGAGGTTGCCGCCCGTCACCCGCACCCGGTCGCCCTGGTCCTCGAGGTGGACCTCCGGAGGTGCGACGCGCGTGCGCTCGGAGCCCAGGACGCCGTCCAGCCGGTCCGGCCACGCCGTCGTGACGAGGGAGTACGACTCCTCGGCGAAGTCGCCGTCGAAGCCGGCCCGGATGCGGAGGACGTCGTCCGTCACGAGCAGCAGGCGGACCTCGACGCCGTCGGTCCGGACCCTGGTCCAGCCGTCGACGAGCTCGACGCTCTCGACCTTCGTCGTCACACGCACGGGGGCTCCCTCGTCGTCAGGATCACAGGTCAGGCCGGTCGCCGCCGACGGCCTCCCGTCGTCTGCGACCAGCGCCGCCACGCGAGTGGCACCGCGGCGCGTGAACCACTGTGATCACCCCGACGGAGGGCGGCTACCGGTTGCCATGAGTTGCTGCGCAGGGTGCGGCGAGCGGCGCTCACGCCGCCTCGTCGCGACCACCCGCCGGGCCGATCGGCGCGGCAGGCGCGTTCGCCTCATGTCACGGGGGTCCGGGGGTGTCGGCTACGCCGCTGACACCTTCTGCCCGCCTCAACGCCAGAGGCCCTCTCGATCCGAAGATCGAGAGGGCCTCTGGACTGCCACTTCACAAGTAGCGGGGGCAGGATTTGAACCTGCGACCTCTGGGTTATGAGCCCAGCGAGCTACCGAGCTGCTCCACCCCGCGTCGGTGTCTCTAGAGTACGTCACCGGCGCAGGGGGACCAAATCGGTGCTGGTCAGGTGCTCGCGAGCTCCCCGGAGTAGGCCGCCTCGAGCGTCGCGACGTCGATCTTCGTCATCTGCATGAGCGCCGCCGTGGCACGTGCGACGCCGGCCTTGTCGGGCCGCGACATGACGTCGTCGAGCTGGCGCGGGACGACCTGCCACGAGACGCCGAACCGGTCCCGGAGCCACCCGCACTGGCTGGTCTGCCCGCCGTCCGCGGCGAGCGCCTCCCAGTAGTGGTCGACCTCCTCCTGGCCGTCGCACGTCAGGTAGAACGAGAACGCCTCGTCGAGCGTGAACGACGGGCCCGCGTTGAGGAACGTCGCGGGCATGCCGTCGAGCTGGAGCTCGACGATGAACGTCGCGCCCTCGTCGACGTCGGGGATGCCGGGGGGCGCGGTCACGATGCTCGTGATCGAGGTGTTCGGGATCGTCGCCGCGTAGAAGGCGGCGGCGTCACCGGCTCGGTCGTGGAACCACAGGTGCGGTCGGACGGCGCCCATCGGAGTACCTCCTGGTCGGTGCGGGCTGTCGTAGGTGCAGACCCGGACCCGTGGCGGAACTCATCGCCGGCCGGGGGCAGGACGACGCGGGGCCCGGACCGCACCGGTCCGGGCCCCGCGTCGTCGTGCGTCACCGCCTCACTCGAGCTCCGCCTCCGCCGCGAGCGCCTCCGCGATGGCCGCGTCGAGCGCGTCCTGCGCCTCGCCGTAGGCCGCGAAGTCCCCGGCCGCCAGGGCCGCCTCGCCGGCCTCGATGGCTGCCCGGGCGTCGTTGAGCGCCGTGTCGAGCCGGGTGCGGGCGTCCCCCGCGGGGACGTCGCCGGTGTCGCCACCCGCGTCGCCGCCGGTGTCCGTCCCGGTGTCGGTCCCGTCGTCCGTCCCGGCGTCGCCGCCCGGGTCGACGCCGCCACCGACCGCGTCGGCGTCGAACACCTGCCCGAGGGCCTCCTCGAGCGTGTTGGCGAAGCCGATCTCGTCGCCGAACGCCACGAGCACCTTCTGCAGCAGCGGGAACCGGGTCCCCGCGGCCGACTGGACGTACACCGGCTGGACGTAGAGCAGCCCGCCGCCGACGGGGAGCGTCAGCAGGTTGCCGCGCACGACCGTCGAGTTCTGCTGCGACAGGATGTTCAGCTCGCGCGAGACGTCCGGGTCGGAGTCGAAGTTGTTGTTCACCTGGCCCGGCCCGGGGACGGTCGAGTCGCGGGGCAGCTCGAGGAGCCGCAGCTTGCCGTAGCCCTCCGCGGGCTCGCCCTCCTGGTTGCCCGCCTCCGCGTCGACCGCGAGGAACCCGCTCAGGACGTTGCGCTGGTTCGTCGTCCCGCCCGAGGCCGGGATGAACGTCGACATGAGCGAGAACGTCGCCTCGTCCTGGTCGGGCATCTTGAGCGTCAGGTAGTACGGCGGCTGCGGGACCTGCGTGTCGCCGAGCGTCGGGTCGTTCGGGTTGGCCCAGAAGTCACCGCCCGAGAAGAACTCCTCGGCCTCGGTCACGTGGTAGCGCGTGAGCAGGTTCCGCTGGACCTTGAACAGGTCCTCCGGGTAGCGCAGGTGGCTCATGAGCCCGCCGCTGATCTCGGAGATCGGCTCGAGGCTCGTCGGGAACACCTTCTGCCAGGCCTGCAGCACCGGGTCCTCGGTGTCCCACGCGTAGAGCTTGACGGTGCCGTCGTACGCGTCGACCGTCGCCTTGACCGAGTTCCGGATGTAGTTGACGGTCTGCGGAAGCAGCGCGTCGATGCTCTCCGAGCGCTGCGTGACCGAGTCGATCGTCGCGTCGTCGAGCGCACGCGACGCCGCGTACGGGTAGCCGTCGCTCGTCGTGTACCCGTCGATGACCCACACCACGCGCCCGTCGACGACCGCGGGGTACTGCCGGCCGTCGATCGTCAGGTACGGCGCGACCTTCTCGACGCGGGTGCGCGGGTCGCGGTCGTAGAGGATCTGCGACTCGGACGTCACGCGCTCGGAGAACAGGATCTCCTGCGAGCCGAACTTGAGCGCGTAGAGCAGCTTGGTGATCGGGTCGCCGATCCCGGGACCCGCGGAGACCTCGTCGGTCGGGAACGACGTGTTGACCTGCCCGCCGGACTCGTCGTCGGGGTAGTCGAGCTCCCACTCACGGGCGCCCTCCGGCGCCCCGACGATCGAGTACAGCGGGGACCGCGGGCTGAAGTAGATGCGCTCCTCGTACTCGCCGAGCTGACCGGACGACGGGATGCCGCCCTCCCAGAACGCCGGCCGGCCACCCGCCGCCGTCGTGTTGCCGTACGCGGCGACGACGCCGAAGCCGTGCGTGTACACCGTGTGGTCGTTGGTCCAGTTCCGCTGGCCCTCGCTGAGCCCGTCGAGCTCGAGCTCGCGCACCGCGATCACGGTGTCGCGGCTCTCGCCCTCGATCTCGTAGCGGTCCACCGAGAGGGTGTCCGCGAAGCTGTAGTAGCCCTTGTTCTGCTGCAGCTGGCGGAACGACGGGCTGACGATCTGCGGGTCGAGCAGGCGGATCGACGTGGTCGTGTCGGTGTCCGCGGGCAGCGCCGCCGCCTCGGCCGTGACCTTCGCCTCGTACGGCTGCACGTCGACGTCCTCGAGGTCGAACGCCTTGAGGGTCGCGTCGATGTTGCGCTGGATGTACGGCGCCTCCGCGTCCTGCTGGTTCGGGGTGACCTGGAAGCGCTGCACGACCGCGGGGTAGATCCCGCCGACCGCGACGGCGGCCACGACCATCAGCCCGAGACCGATCGCCGGCAGCCGCCAGTTGCCGCGCACCGCGGTGATGACGAACAGGATCGCGACGAACACCGCGACGCCCGCGAGGATCGCCTTCGACGGGATCACCGCGTTGACGTCGGTGTAGCTCGCGCCCTCGAACCGGCTGCCCTCGCGGGTCAGGACGGAGTAGCGGTCGAGCCAGTAGTTCGCGCCGATGAGCAGCATGAGCGCCGCGCCCATGACCGACAGGTGGATCCGCGCGGAGGGCGTCGTGCGGGGCGCCCCGGCGGGCCCGCCGATGCGGATGCCGCCGTACAGGTACTGGGTCGCGACGCCGCCGATCGCCGCGAGCACGACGACCGCCATGAGGAACGACACGACGAACCGCAGCCCGGGCAGCGTGAAGACGTAGAACCCGATGTCGAGCCCGTACTCGGGGTCCGTCTCGCCGAACGGGACCGAGTTCATCCACAGCTGGACGGTGCTCCACTGCTGCGACGCCGCACCTCCCGCGAACAGGCCGAGGACCGCCGGACCGGCGACCATGACGAGGCGGCGCAGCGGCTCGATGGCCTCGCGGTACTGGTCGAGGCTCGCCTGCTCCTGTGTGGACGGCGCGTAGATCGGCCGCGAGCGGTACCCGAAGCTCAGGCTCGCGGCGACGCCGCCCGCCATGAGCAGGAAGCCGAGCACGAAGAGCACGGCACGCGTGCCCCACTCGGTGCGGAGCACCTCGACGTAGCCGAGCTGGTCGAACCAGAGCACCTCCGTCCACACCTGCGCGAGGATCAGGACGAGCACGACGATGGCGCCGAGCACGACGAGGGTCGGTCCGAGCGGGCCGCGACGTCGACCCGGTGGCCGTGGGCTGGGTCGGCGGGCGGTGGGGTTCGTGAAGGTCACGGGGTCAGGGTCCTCGTCATCGGTGACAGCTGGGGCACAGTCCGTGAACGTCCCGCCGCCGCCCGGGGTTCCCGTGGGAGCAGGGACGGATGGGACGATGTCGGACGTGGACGAGCCCATCCTGCCCCTGTCACCCCCGTCGGCGCGCGCGAGCCTGGCCGAGGCGGTCCGAGAGATCGAGCGGCACGTCGCGACGGGCGGCTGGGACGGTCCCGTGCGCGTGTTCGCGCTGGTGCGCACCGCGGCCGCGCTCGAGGCCGAGCCCGGCCTGGCCGCACAGCTGCCGCCGGAGGTCGTCGCGCTCGCCCGCCACGACGAGCACCACCTGACCTCGGTCGAGCAGGAGGACCTGCCGGCCGCGACGGACCTCGAGCACCTCCTCGCCGGGATCGAGTGGCCCGCCGGGGTCGACGGCGCCGCGGTCACCGTCGAGCGCGTCGTGCTGCCGCCCGCCGCCGAGGAGGGTGTCCCGGCCGACCCCGACGAGGCGCTGGCCTACCTCATGGCGCACCCCGACCGGCAGGACGTGCGGATCGCGGTCGGCGCGCTGCGCGACGGGACGAGCTGGTGCGCGGTGCGCACGCGCAGCAACGACAGCGACGACTCCGTCGGTCAGGGGCCGGACCTCGTGCCCGGGCTCGTCGAGGCCGTGGTCGCGACGCTGCACTGAGCCGTCGCGGCGCCGTCAGGAGCAGGTGGGCAGGTCGTCCGTCTCGCCGGCGCCGATCGCGACGACGGCCTCCCGCGCGTCGTGCAGCGTCGCCACGGACACGACGCTCAGCCCGTCGGGCACGTGCCCGACGACCTCGTCGCAGTTGCCCGCGGGGGCCAGGAACCACGTCGCGCCGTCGCGCACCGCGCCGCCGAGCTTCTGCTGGATGCCGCCGATCGGCCCGACCTCGCCCGACGCGTCCATCGTCCCGGTCCCCGCGATGACGGCCCCCTGCGCCTCGTCCTCCGGGGTCAGCCGGTCGATGATCCCGAGCGCGAACATCGTGCCGGCGCTCGGCCCGCCGATGTCCTCGATCTGGATGGTGACCTCGACGGGCTCGCCGATCTCGGGGTCGATCACGGGCAGCTCGAACTGCGGGTCGACGAGCACGCCGAGCCGGCTCCCGCCACCCTCCCGCTCGCCGGTCACGATCTCGAGCTCGAGGTCCTCGTCGGCGCGCACGACGCCGAGCCGCACGGTCGTCCCGGGCTCGATCTCCCGGAGCAGGTCGGTGAGCTGCGTGAACGACGTCAGCTCCGTGCCGTCGAGCGAGGTCAGCACGTCACCCTCCTCGACGACCCCGTCGGAGCCGCTGCCCGCCTCGGCCCCGGCCACGACCATCGTCGCGGGGACCTCGTGGCCGAGCTCCTCGAGCGCCGCGACCGTCGCGTTCTCCTGCGAGGAGACCATCGCGGCCTGGTTCTGCTCCTGGAGGCTGTCCTGCGTGACGTCGGGCGGGAACACCTCCTCGACCGGGCGGACCGCGGTCAGCCGGTCCCACCAGCCGCGCAGCACGTCCACGACGTTCGAGGGGTAGCCGGGGCCACCGGTCGTGGAGACGGTCGTCAGCAGCAGCTCGCCCGTCGCGGGGAACGTCTCGGCGCCCTCGATCGAGATGAGCGGCGTGCCGGACTGCTCGCCGAGCGTGTCGCGCGTCGGCCCGGGCGAGCTCACCGCGTACGGCGCCGGCAGCACGACCAGCCCGCCGAGCAGCACCGCGGTCACGAGCATCGCGACGGACAGCGTGATATTCCGCGGCGAGGCGGGCGCCGGGGCGTCCTCGACCGGGGCACCGACCCCGTCGGGGCCGCCGGCCGCGCCGTCGCCGGACGGCCCGTGCGGTGCGGCCGACCCGCCGGCCCCGCGCGTCACCCCGTCGCGGGACCAGGCGCTGCTGCGCGCGTCGCCGTCGCTCGCGGCGCTGCGGCTCGGGTCGCCGGCGGTCCGGGCGGGGGCGGGGAGCTTCTCGTCGGGCACCCCCCGATCATCCCCTACGCCGGCCGCGTGCCTGCTTGAGGACCGCGGCGGTACCGATCAGCGCGACCGCCGCGCCGGCCGCGCCCAGGGCCGCCGCGTCGCGTGCCCCGAACCGCCGGCCGGCGAGCGCGATGCGCCCCTGCACGGCGACGAGCAGCACGTCGAGGCACTCCGCGGTGGACCAGCGGGCCTCCCAGCCGGCCGCCCGCAGCCCGTCGCTCGCGACCGACCACGGGTACACCGCGTACGCGAGCTCGGCGCCGGGCGCGGGCAGCACACCGACCCGGTGCAGGCGCTCCGCGGTGCCGAACGCGGTGGCGGCCGCGAGCTCGACGCGGCGCATCCCGGCCGCGACCTCGACCTCGCGCGCGGTCAGCTCGTCGGCGGCGCCCACGGTCAGCGGCCCCGTGAGCCGCTCGTCGACCGCGGTCGCGACCGCCGACGCGAGGTCGTCGACGTGCAGGAGCTGCCAGCACCGCTCGACGCCCCGCACCGTGAGCAGGCGCGGCGCCTCGAAGTGCCGGGTCAGCAGGGTGTCCAGCCCCGGCCCGACGAGACCGGCGGGGCGCAGCACCGTCACGAGGGGCGACCGGCGCCGGGACGCGCGCGCGAGCACCGCCTCGACCGCGAGCAGGTCGCCGACGACGCCGTCGCGCAGGCCGTCGTCCGGCGCCTCCCCCGTGCGCCGCAGCGAGCGCCCGGGACCGCTGCCGTGACCGAGGATCGGGTCGCCGTCGTGGATCGTCGGGCGGTCCGGCGCGGCCCCGTGCACCATCGCCGACGTGACCGCGACGAGGTGCCGGACCCCCGCCTCGCGCGCCGCCGAGACCGTCCGTGCCGCGTGCGCCACCGCTTCCGCCCGGCGCTCCTCGACGGGCACGGCCCAGTCCGCCTGGAGGTCACCGCCGTGCGCGACGAGCACGACGACCTCGGCGCCCGCGAGCGCGTCGTGCGGCTCGGCCTCGGGCACCGCGTCGAGCCGGCGCACCGCGCGCTGGCCGTTCGCCGACAGCCAGCCGGCGAGCGCTGTGGCGACCGGCCCGACGCCGACGACGACGAGCTCGCCCGGCACCGCGTCCCCGCCGCGCGCACGACTGCGCCCTGAGCGAACCTCGCGCTGCACCATCTCGTCGCCTCTGCTCTGTGGTTACCGTGGGACACCGCCTGCCCCCCGCCGGCACATCGTCCCAGGAGCACGCCGATGAGCACCGACCGCCCCGCCGGATCGTCCCCCGACGGCGAGGACACCCCTGCGCCCTGGGACGAGATCCTGCGCCAGATGTTCGGCCCGGACGCCGAGGAGGCGCTCGCCCAGCTCCGCGCGCAGGGCATGGACCCGGCGGCGATGGCGGCGGCCTCGGGGCTCCCCGACGACCCGCGGCTGCTCGGCCAGGTGCTCGACCAGGTGCGCCGGCTGCTCGCGTCCTCGGGCGAGGGCCCGGTCAACTGGGACATCGCCCACGACGTGGCGCGCCAGGCCGCGGTGGCCGAGGGCGACCCGTCGCTGACGGCGCTCCAGGCCAAGCAGGTCAGCGAGGCCCTGTCCGTCGCCGAGCTGTGGCTCGACGCCGCGACCGACCTGCCCCCCGCGGGCGGCCCCGTCCGTGCGTGGAGCCGTTCCGAGTGGGTCGAGCAGACCCTGCCGACGTGGCGCACGCTGACGGAGCCCATCGCGTCGTCGCTCACGACCGCCCTCGCCGGCGCCCTCGCGGAGCAGCTGCCCGAGGACCTCGCGGCCGAGGGGCTGCCGCCGGGGATGCTCGTGCCCGGCACGCCGACCGACCCGGCCCAGCTCGTCCGCAGCCTCGGCGCCGCGGTGTTCGGCATGCAGGTCGGCCAGGCCGCCGGGACGCTCTCGCGCGAGGTCTTCGGCATCACGGACATCGGCCTGCCGCTCGTCCGCGAGCCCTCGACCGCGCTCGTCCCCTCCAACGTCGAGGCCTTCGCCGCGGGGCTCGACGCCCCGCTCGAGGAGGTCCGCCTCTACCTCGCGCTCCGCGAGGCCGCGCATGCCCGCCTGTTCACGCACGTCGCCTGGCTGCGCGCGCACCTGCTCGGCGCCGTCGAGGCGTACGCGCGCGGCATCACGGTGGACCTCGACCAGCTCGAGGAGGCCGTCGCCTCGATCGACCCGACCGACATGTCCGCGCTGCAGTCCGCGCTCTCGGGCGGCGTCTTCAACCCGCACACGACCGACGAGCAGAAGGCCGTGCTCGGGCGGCTCGAGACCGCGCTCGCGCTCGTCGAGGGCTGGGTCGACGAGGTCACGTCCGTCGCCGCCCTCCCCCACCTGCCGCACGCGGTCGCGCTCCGCGAGATGATCCGGCGCCGCCGCGCCGCGGGCGGGCCCGCCGAGCAGACGTTCGCGACGCTCGTCGGCCTCGAGCTACGACCCCGCCGGTCGCGGGACGCCGCGGCGCTGTGGGCCCGCATCACGGCCGACGGCGGTCCCGAGGCGCGCGACGCCGTGTGGGACCACCCGGACCTGCTGCCGACCGACGAGGACCTGGACGACCCGGACGGGTACGCCACGCGCCGCCAGACCGCGAGCGACGAGGCCGCGGACGTCGACCGGGCGCTCGCCGAGATCCTCGGCGAGGAGCCGGAGAAGCCGCAGGGCTGACCCGCCGGCGCAGCGGGCAGCGGCGGGCGTCGACGCAGCAGGGCAGCTCCGGGCGCCGGCGCGACTGGCGTCGACCGGCGTCGGCGGGCATCGACGGGCTTCCAGGCTGCCCCGGCGCACGCCTCACCGCTCGCCGGGGTCGGTCCCGATCTCGTCGACCACGTCGAGCGCGGCGTCGCCGGCGTCGTCGTCCGGCTCGTCGGTCACGTCGCCCTCGTCGTCCACGTCGCCGCCGAGCGTCGGCGGCTGGCCCGTGCGCGCGCGCTCGTGCCCGTAGGCGACCCCCTCGAGGAAGCCTCGCGCGCGGTCCGTGCGCGGGTAGGAGTCGAGCTCGGCCCAGAAGTCGGGGCCGTGACCGGCGTGCAGCAGGTGTGCGAGCTCGTGCAGCAGCACGTAGTCGAGGACCCAGCCGGGCATGCCCTGCAGCCGGTCGGAGACCCGGATCGTCCCGTCGAGCGGCGTGCACGAGCCCCACCGCCGGCCCTGGTTGCTGGACCACGTGACGCTCGCGGGGCGCGCCCGCCCGGCGAGGTAGCGCGTCGAGAGCCCCGCGGCGCGCTCGGCCAGCTGGACGTCCGACGGACGCCGCCGACGTTCCTGCCGCTCGAGCCGGGTCACCATGCGCTGGACCCACTCGCGCTCCTGCGCGCGGGTGAACCGCGCGGGGATCGCGATGATCGTGCGGTCGCCGTCGCGGTAGGCGGTCACCGTGCGCGTGCGGTTGCGCGAGCGGCGCACCTCCACGGCCCCCACGGGTGCGTGCTCGGTCGGCGCGTCCGCGGTCCGGGGCACGTCCGCGGTGCGCGGCGGGACCGGGCGTGCGTGCGAGGACGGCGTCCGGCTCGCACGTGACCCCGGCTCGGCGGACGTGCGCGGCGTCGGCCCCGCGGGCATGGCGGAGGTGCCCTCGGCCAGGTGCCCGCGGCGCCGCTCCACGTCGTGCACGCTATCGGCTCGGGCCCGCGCGACGTGCCCACCTCGCCGGAGCGGCGTCGAGCTCCGTGCCTCGGCCCGGCGCCCTCCGCCGCTGCCCGCCGTGACGTGTGCGCGGCCGGACGAGGCGCACCCGCCCGACCGCCGTCGGCCACGTCCCGGGCGGACCCCTCCGGCGCGTCCCCCGAACCGGGGAACCGGGTTCCCTTCCGGGCGTCCGTTACGGCGCGTCGAGCCCGTCGGGGCCCCCCGCAGGGCCGCCGCGATTACTGTGGGGCTCGCTCAGGTCGGGGCGGCTCCCCTCATCTCGACCGGGCCGCCGGGCCGACGGACGCGCCCGATGTCCGCAGACGCGAGGAGACCTGTCATGGCCGAGACCTACAAGGGCGAGTTCTACTGCGTGAAGTGCAAGGAGAAGCGCGAGGCCGAGGGCGACGTCGTCGTCTCCGAGTCCGGCCGCAAGATGGCCAAGGGCGTCTGCCCCGTGTGCGGCACCAAGCTCAACCGCATCCTCGGCAAGGCCTGAGCACACACCAGGCACCGCACGCCTCGAGGCGCCGTCCGGCCGGACGGCGCCTCGCGCGCGTCCGGGACCTGTGGACAGCGGTGGCGCGGTGCCGGCCGGTGCCAGGCTGTGCCCTCGGGTCGCCGGCGTCTCGCCGGCGCACGGCACGGCCGAGAGGGGTCGCTCATGCGCTTGCGCCCACACCTGCGCGTCCTGCTCCGGGGCCCGGACGAGCTGCAGGTCGGGACCGACCCCCGGTGGGCCGTGCGCCTGACCGGCCTGGCGACCGGCGAGGCCGAGCTGCTGCAGGAGCTCGAGGCGCTGCCCGAGCTGGACCGCTGGCTCGCGTGGGCCCTCGACCAGGGCCTCGACCGCACGCGCGGCGAGCACCTCGTCGGGCTCCTCGTCGACGCGCAGGTCACGACCTCAGAGAGCCGCCGCAGTGCGACGGTCCGGGCCGGCGCGGGTGCCGAGGTCGCCGCGTGGAACCTCCTGCGCCCCGACGGCGACGGTGCCGCGCAGGTCGACGCGCGCCGGTCCGCGGTCGTCGGCGTGTGCGGGCTCGGGCGCCTCGGCCTCGCGGTCGCGACGACGCTCGCCGTCGCGGGGGTCGGGACGGTCCTGCTCGACGACGACGGCGTCGTCCGCTCGTCCGACATCGGTCCGGGCGGGTACCGCATGGGGGACGTCGGCTCTGCACGGCTCGCGACCGCGACGCGGGTGCTGCGGGACGTCGCCCCGGAGGTCCGCTGCGAGGTCGCGCCCGGCACCGTGCCGGATCTCGTGGTGCTCGTCGAGCACGGCGCGGCGAGCCCGGAGACGGCGCTGCGGCTCGTGACCGCAGGCCTGCCGCACCTGTCCGTCGTCCTGCGGGAGTGCGACGCGCTCGTCGGGCCGCTCGTCGTGCCGGTGGGCGCGGGAGAGCCACGCACCCGGGGTGCCGGCGAGGGTGCCGGTCCTCCCGCGGTCGCGGGCCGCCCGCCCCGCAATGGCTCCGCGTGCCTGCGCTGCCTGGACCTGCACCGCGGCGACGTCGACCCGGCGTGGCCGCTCGTCGTCGCGCAGCTCGTGTGCCGACCGCCGACGTCGAGCGGTCCGGCGGGAGAACCCGTCGCGCTCGCGGGCCTGGGCGCCGCGCTGGCCGCCGCCGAGGCGCTCACCCACCTCGACGGGGGCGTGCCGCGCACGCGGGGCGCCACCTACGAGATCGCGATGCCGGACCTCCACCCGCGCCTGCGGGCGTGGGCGGTGCACCCCGACTGCGGGTGCACCGCCCTGCCCCGGACGCCCGTCCCGGCCCTCGCCCGCACGGGGCACTGACCGGCACGAGCCCCGCGGGCCGTCATGCCGCCGGAGCGGCGGACTTCCGGGGCCGTCCCCGGCCCCTCTTCGTGGCGACGACCACGCCGCCGACGAAGACCTCTCCACCCCAGACCCCCCACGGCTCGGCACGCTCGACCGCGCCCGCGAGGCACCCCTCGACGAGGGGGCACTCCCGGCACAGGGCCTTGGCGAGCTCGACCTGGGCGGTCTGCTCCGCGAACCAGAGCTCGGGGTCGTTCGAGCGGCACGGGATGAGACCCGCGACCATCTGGTCGAACTGCTGGTTGTTCTCGTCCGTCGTGATGACCGGGCTCGGGGGCCACGGGCCGGATCCGCCCTGGTTCACCGTGTCGAGCAGCGTCGTGAGCCGCACGATGTCCTCCTGATGTCCTTGCTGGTGAGCGTGTGCTGGTTTCCGGATCACCGGTGCCTGCGCCGCTCCCCCGACATCGGGAGAAAAGACGAAGGCCGCGGATCCGAGTGGACTCCGCGGCCTGGAAGACGGTCGTCAGACCATCAAGTTCCTGGTGCGAAGTCGGGGTGGTGCAGCGGGCGACGGCGGTACGTGCGCTTGAGATCGCCGCCGATTCCCTGCGAGCCGGCCATGGGCACAGCTGTCCCCTCGAGCCATGCGGAGATGGGCGCGAGGGTGCGCGGGACGAAGGTGATCGCGAACGTCGACTGCCGATTCACGACGGTTGTGCTCTCCATCAGATCTCCCACCACCTCTCATCACCGGCCGGGCCTCTTCGGCGCAGCCCTCCTACAAGGACGAGTCTCACCCTAGGGGTGGCCGTCAGACGCACACAACCGAATAAACGGACCGACTTCGAGAAGTTTTTCCGACCTCTCCGCGACCGTCGGGAGAACCGGGGCACGGCCCCAGGAATCGGCGTCGGCGAACCCGTGGACGCGCCCGACCCGACCGTCGGACGCGCCCTCCCACGCCCGCCGTTCCCCCGTCGACGGGCGGCGGGTAACGTGCCCGCATGGCGCTCGACCCTGCGCTCCTGGACTGGCTGCTCGACTCCGACCCGGCACTGCGCTGGCAGGTCGAGCGCGACCTCGCCGGCGGAGCGCGCGGCAGGCCGACGGGACGTGGCTGCAGGAGGCCGGTCAGCCCGGACGCGTGTGGTTCGAGGTCGACGTGCCGCCGGGCGAGCCGTCGCGGTGGCTCACGTTCTACGGCGCCCGGGTGCTGGCCTGGTGGGACGAGGCGGCGCCCGCAGGGGGCGGCTGAGCGGGCGGCTGTGTCGCGGTCGTCGCGGTAGGCGGTCTTCGCGCTAGGCGGTCGTGGTGCGCGACGAGCCCGAGGCGACGATCGACAGGAGCGTCGCACCGTACCGGTCGATCTTCGCCGGGCCGATCCCGTTGATCCGGGCGAGCTCCGCGATCGACGCCGGGCGCAGCTCCGCGATGGACTCGAGCGTCGTGTCGACGAGGACGGTGTACGCGGGGCGGGACGTCTCGAGGGCGACCGACGCGCGCCACTCCCGCAGGCGTGCGTAGATCTCGCCGTCGACGTCCCCGGAGAGCGCGCGGCGCGGCCCGGGCTCGGGTGCGCGGTACCGCTCGGGCGTCCGGCCGCTGCCACCGCGCCGTTCCTCCTGCGGCCACAGGCCGTCGAGGAACCGGGTCCGGCGCCGGGAGGCCCGGCCGCCGGGGTTGCGCGCCCGGGCGTAGGACAGCGCGAGGTGCTCGCGCGCACGCGTGATGCCGACGTAGAGCAGCCGGCGCTCCTCGGCGATCGACGCGTCGGTCTCCGCGAGCGAGATCGGCATGAGGCCCTCGCTGAGCCCCGCGAGGAAGACCGCGTCCCACTCGAGCCCCTTGGCCGCGTGCAGCGACGCCAGCGTGACGCCCTCGACGGTCGGCGCGTGCTGGGCGGCGGCGCGCTCGTCGAGCTCGGCGACGAGGTCCGCGAGGCTCGCGTGACCGCCGGTCTCCTGCGCCGCCGACTCGAGGTCGTCCGCGAGCGCGACGAGCGCCTGCATCGACTCCCAGCGCTCGCGCGCGGCGCCGCGCGTCGCAGGAGGCGCCGGCGCCCAGCCCGCGGAGAGCAGCACGTCGCGCACGACGTCGGGCATTGCCGCGTCGGCGTCCACCGCGCGGCCCGCGCCGCGCAGCAGCACGAGCGCGTCCCGGACCTCACGGCGGGCGAAGAACCGCTCGCCGCCGCGCACGAGGTAGCCGATGTCCGCAGCGGCGAACGCCTGCTCGAACGCCTCCGACTGCGCGTTCGTCCGGTACAGGACCGCGATCTCGCTCGGCCGCGTCCCCGCGGCGATGAGGCGTGCGGCGCGCTCGGCGATGCCCGCGGCCTCCGCCTCGTCGTCGTCGTACGCGGTGTAGGTCACCGGCGGGCCGGACGGGCGCTGCGCGACCAGCTCGAGCGGCGCGGCCGGACCCCGGCGACGGGCCGCCGAGCCGGGTGCGTGCTTGGGCGCGAGCAGGCGGTTCGCGAGGCTGACGACCTGGGGCGTCGAGCGGTAGTCGCGCACGAGCCGGACCACCTGCGCCTTGGGGTGCGCCGCGGTGAAGGTGAGCAGGTGGTGCGGCGTCGCACCCGTGAACGAGTAGATCGTCTGGCTCGGGTCACCGACGACGCACAGCTCCTGGCGCCCACCGAGCCACTGGTCGAGCAGGAACTGCTGCAGCGGCGAGACGTCCTGGTACTCGTCGACCACGAAGTGCCGGTACTGCATCCGCACCTGCTCGGCGACGTCGTCGCGGCCCGCCAGCATGTCCGCGAGCATGAGCAGCACGTCCTCGAAGTCGATGACGCCACGCTCGGTCTTCGCGTCCTCGTAGGCGGCGATGAGCCGGGCCACGGCCTGCCGGTCGTACCCGGCGGGTGCCGGGCGGTCGACCGCGGCGGTGGCGCGCACGTAGTCGTCGGCCGTCACGAGCGAGACCTTGGCCCACTCGACCTCCGAGGAGAGGTCACGGATCGCCACCCGGTCCACCGACAGGCCCAGGCGGTGCGCCGCATCGGCGACGGCCGGGGCCTTGTGCTCGAGGATCCGCGGGGGCGCACCCCCGACGACCTTGGGCCAGAAGTACCCGAGCTGGCGCAGCGCCGCCGCGTGGAACGTGCGCGCCTGCACCCCGGCGACGCCGAGCTCGCGCAGCCGCGTGCGCATCTCGCCCGCCGCACGCGCGGTGAACGTGACCGCGAGGACCGTCGTCGGGCGGTACACGCCGGTCCGCACCCCGTACGCGATGCGGTGCGTGATCGCGCGCGTCTTGCCCGTGCCGGCGCCCGCGAGCACGCACACCGGTCCGGTGAGGGCGAGCGCGACCGCGCGCTGGTCGGGGTCGAGGGCATCGAGGAGGGCGTCGGCGGACATCGTGGTCGATTGTCTCAGCCCTCGCCGACAGCCCGTCGCCGGCCGTGCGCAGCGGCGACCCGCCGGACGCGACCCCGGGGGCGGCACCGTCGGCGGGACGGGCCCGCCCCGCCCCGCGGGCGCACCGGCCGACCGTCGGGCGGGCTTGCGACGACCGCGAGCGCCCGGAAGAGTTCCGGCGTCCCCGGCGTTGGACCCGGCGACGACGCACGTCCGACCCCGCCGAGGCCCACGGGTCACGGCGACACCCGCACGAGAGAAGGATGCATGAGCACCCAGACGCTGCCCGACGCCGGTTCCATCACGATGTACTCGACGACGTGGTGCGGCTACTGCCGCCGGCTCAAGACGCAGCTGGACTCCGCGGGCATCGGCTACACCGAGGTCAACATCGAGGAGCACCCCGACGCGGCGGCGTTCGTCGAGCAGGTCAACGGCGGCAACCAGACCGTCCCCACCGTCGTGTTCCCCGACGGCTCGGCCGCGACGAACCCGTCGCTCGCGGACGTCAAGGCCCGCCTGGACTCCTGACCGTCGCGGGCGACCGCGGCCCGGCGACGTGCCGGGCCGCGCCGCCGCGGACCGACGTCAGATCGCGTTCGGCAGCTCCGAGCCGTACCACTCCTCGATCAGCATCCGGGCGATCGACGTGCTGCTCGGCAGGAGCACGGAGCCCGAGCGCACCGCGGCGCGCAGCTCCGTGCGCTCGAACCAGCGCGCGTCCGTGACCTCCTCGCCGTCGACCGTGATGTCCTCGCTCAGCGCGCGGGCCCGGAAGCCGAGCATGAGGGACGCCGGGAACGGCCACGGCTGGCTGCCGCGGTAGTCGACCGCGCCGACCGTCACGCCGACCTCCTCGAGCACCTCGCGGCGGATCGCCGACTCGACCGACTCGCCGGGCTCCACGAAGCCGGCGAGCGTCGAGAAGCGGTTCTCGGGCCAGTGCGCCGAGTGCCCGAGCAGCAGGCGGTCCCGGCCGTCGACGACGGCCATGATGACCGCGGGGTCCGTGCGCGGGTAGTGGTCGGAGCCGTCGGCGGTGCAGCGCCGCACCCAGCCGGCGCTGTGCGAGACGGTGACCTCCCCGCAGCGCGGGCACCGCGGGTGGCGCACGTGCCACGCCTCGAGCGCGACCGCGGCCGTCGCGAGGCCCGCGTCGCGCGCGGACAGCTCGCCGCCGACCTCGCGCAGCGGCGACCAGCGGTCGCCCGGGACGAGCACGGCGGACGCGACGTCGGGCACGAGCCGTGCGAGGTAGGCGGTCCCCCGGCCCCCGCCCGGCGCGTCGTCGTGCCCGAGGAAGGCCCACCCCTCGGGCAGCTTCCCGCCCGGCGACAGCAGCGCGGCCTCGCCCGGGTCGAGCAGCGCGAGCCGCTGCGCGCCCTGCCCACCGTCACGGGTCACGACCGCGCCCGCGTGGACGAGGAGCACCCGCGTCGCGGGGGCGGTCAGCAGGGACGGGACCAGGTCCGGCCGCACACGGGCGTCGGCGGCACGGTCGGTCCGCGTGCGGGACAGCGGCGGCTCGGCGATCACGCCCGCCACCGTACGCGGGGAAACCCGACATCGCAGACACGCGCGGACGCACCGACGACCGGGCGGGCGACGCGCTTAGGCTGAGCGGGTGTCACGTTCACCTCTCGCGCTCGCTGCCCTGGCGACCGTCGCCGTGCCCGGGCTGGACGCGTACGACGTCCGCCGCCCCGAGGTCTCGGGCGGCGACTTCGACATCGCGGTCGTGATCGACGCCGCGCGTCGGCGGTGGGTCGTCCGCTCCCCCACGAGCGCCCGCTCGGGCGCGCTGCTCGAGGCCGAAGTCGAGCTCGTCGAGGCCCTCGCCGGTGAGGTCGACGCGGGACGCCTCCCGTTCGACGTGCCGCGCACCGCGGGGTTCGCGCACCTGCCCGAGGGCGGCCGGGCCGTGGTCTACCCGCAGGTCCCGGGCCGACCGCTGCGGCTGGAGTCGCTGCGCCCCGGGCCCGGCCTCGCGGCGTCGCTCGGCCGCGCGCTGGGCGCACTGCACGAGCTGCCGACGGCGCTCGTCGAGAACGCCGGGCTGCCCGTCTACGACGCGATGACGTACCGCGACCGGCGGCAGGCCGAGGTCGACGAGGCCGCCCGGACCGGCAAGGTCCCGACGACGCTGCTCCGCCGCTGGGAGGAGCGCCTCGAGGACGTCGCGCTGTGGCGCTTCCAGCCGACCGTCGTGCACGGCGGGCTCACGACCGAGCACGTGCTCGTCGACGACCGGACCGTGACCGGGATCCTCGACTGGGGCGACGCGATGGTGGCCGACCCGGCCGACGACCTGTCCTGGCTGCTCGTCGCCGCGCCGCAGGACGCCGTCGACTCGATCATGGAGGCGTACCAGCTGCGCCGGACCGAGCTCACCGACAGCCACCTCACCGAGCGCGCGCTGCTCGCCGGGGAGCTCGCGCTCGCACGCTGGCTGCTCTACGGCGTGCGGACCGGGAGCGCCGACGTGGTCGACGACGCGGTGCAGATGCTGCACGAGCTGGACGAGAGCACGCGCGAGGCCGACGCGGTCGCCGGTCGCTCGATCGGCTGACGCCGGTCTCACCCGGTCTCACCCGGTCGTGCGTGACGGGTGCGCCGCGGCGGCGTGCAGCAGCGCGGTGATCTCCGCCTCGTCGAGCAGGCGCTCGGGGCGCACCGTGCGGCCCCCGCCGACGTAGCAGAACGCCGCGCTGACGTGCTCGAGCGGCGTGCCCTTCCACCGCGACCACGCGAGCCGGTACACCGCGAGCTGCAGCTCGCGCGCCTGCACCGCCGCGGGGTCGCTCGGCGGGGCTCCCGTCTTCCAGTCGACGACGACGACCGCGCCGGGCGCGTCCGGGCGGTCGGGGTCGGCGAACACGGCGTCGATGCGTGAGCGCAGCACGTACCCGGCGACCGGCGTCTCGATGTCGACCTCGACGGCGAGCGGCACGCGGTGCGCCCACGGGGTCGTCAGGAACGCCTCGCGCAGCACCACCAGGTCGGCGTCGACCCGCACGGAGTCGTCGTCGGCGCCCGGGAGGTCGTCGACGTCGACGAGCGAGGCCGAGCCGAACCAGCCCTCGACCCAGGCGTGGAACGCCGTGCCGCGCCGGGCCTGCGGCGACGGCTCGAGCGGCACGGGCCGGCGCAGCGCACGCGCGAACTCCTGCGGGTCGGACGCGAGCCGGACGACCGCGGACGCCGAGAGGTGCGGCGGGAGCTCGACGTCGGTCGACGGGGCCGCGGCGAGGGCGCGCTCGGCGAGCAGGAGATCCGCGGTGCGGTCCCACGGGGTGGGCAGGACGGCGCCGCGCGGCGGGCCGTCCCCGTCGCGGAGCGCGTCGGCGGTGAGGGCGGAGCCTGCCGTGCCGGCGCCGGCGTCGAGGGCCTGCCTCGACGTGCCGGCGCCGTCGGCTGAGGCGGAGCGGGCAGCGCCGGCGTGGACCGCGTCGCCGGAGGACGCACCGGTGGTCGCGGACCCGGAGGAGGCCGCCGCGATCGCCTCCCGCACCGCCTGCGCCGACGCCTCGACCGCGGCACGACGGGTGCCCGACGACCGCCCGCCCGGACCGGTGAACGGGTCGGCCGGCCAGACCGGGGCGACGTCGTCCCCGCCGCGCGGGCTCGTCGCACCGTCCTCCGGCTCCGCGGCCCACGCCTCGGGGTCGACGAGCCCCGCCTCGGCGAGCTCGGTGAGGAACAGCGACGGCGGACGCGGCTGCGACGCGTCGCCCCACCACGCGCCGGTGAGCAGCAGCGCCGAGCGCGCCCGCGTGAGGGCGACGTACGCGAGGCGCCGCTCCTCGGCGACCGCGTGCTGCCCGGCGTCCTCGACGAACCGCCGCCGGCGCTCCTCGAGGTCCTTGGGGTCGGCCGCACCGGCGTAGGCGAGCTGGGGCAGGTCGTGCCGGTCGCCGCGCAGCGGGTAGGGCAGGGTGCCGAGCCCGCTGAGCCACGCCTTGTCCGTCGGGCCGTCCTTGCCCGTCGTGCGGATCGCGGGCAGCCCGCCGTCGACCATCCCGGCGACCGCGACGACGTCCCACTCGAGGCCCTTCGCCGCGTGGATCGTGACGATCTGCACGGCGTCCGGGTCCGGCTCGGCGACCGGCATGTCGAGGCCGCGCTCGCGCGTGTCCGCCGCCGCGAGCCAGGCGAGGAACGCGCCCAGCGTGGGGCTGTCCGCGCCGTCGGAGAACTGCACGGCCACGTCCCGGAACGCGTCGAGGTGCGCCCGCGCGCGGCCCGCCGAGACGCCCGCGCGAGCCGCGACCTCGATGTCGAGGCCGAGCAGGCGCTCCGCCTCGCCGACGAGCTCGGGGAGCGAGAGGTACGTGTGCGAGCGCAGCACGCGCAGGAGCTGCGCGAGGTCGGTCAGGCGCGCGCGGGCGGTGTCGCTCAGCGTGCGCCCGGTGCGGCTGCGCCAGCCGGGGGGCGGCAGCTCGTCGAGGGCGTCCACGATGCTGCGCTCGTCGACGACGTCCGCCGCCACGGGTTCCGGCGCGCGGCCCACGAGGTCCGACGCCGGGCCGGCGGAGCCGGACGCGGCACCCGACCCGGGGTCGGTCGCGCCCGACGCGGGGCCGGCGGCTCCCGACGTGGGGCTGCTGCCGATGCCCGACGACGCGGCGCCCGCGCCCATCTGCTCCGCCCCGTCCCGCTCGTCGGCCGTCCGCTCCGCCGCCCGGCGCGCGTGCCCGAGCCCGGCGGCGAGCTCGGCGGACCAGGCGGCCAGGGCGTGCAGGTCCGCCGCCCCGAGCCGGGTGCGGGCGCCGGTGAGCAGACGCATCAGCGCGTCGCCGCGGGACGGGTCGTGCGCGGCCTGCAGCATCGCCACGAGGTCGACGACCTCGGGGGTCGCGAGCAACCCGCCGAGACCCACGACCTCGACGGGCAGCCCCGCGTCGCGCAGCGCCCGGCGCAGCACCGTGAACTGGGCCCGCTTGCGGCACAGCACCGCGGCGGTGACCCGGGCGACCCCGGGCGCGGCGGGTCGCCAGCGCTCGGCGACGAAGCGGGCGACGGCCGCCGCCTCCTCCTCGAGGGTCGCGGCGACGTGCGCCTGCACGAGGCCGGGACCCGCGCCCGGCCGGGCGGCGAGCTCGGGGACCTCGACGCGCGTGCTCGCCCGGCGCAGCGGCAGCGCCACGTGGTTCGCGGCCTCGAGGATCGCCTCGTCGTTGCGCCACGACGTCGAGAGCAGGTGCACGTCCGCCGGGCGTCGCGTCGCGCCGTCCTCGTCGAGCTCGACGACGGGGAACGTCGACGGGAAGCGCTCCAGCCCGCCCGCGCTCGCGCCGCGCCAGCCGTAGATCGACTGGTGCGGGTCGCCGACCGCGGTCACAGGGTGACCGTCGCCGAACAGGGCGCCGAGCAGCGCGAGCTGTGCGTAGGACGTGTCCTGGTACTCGTCGAGCAGCACGACCCGGTACCGGGCGCGCTCGCCCGACCCCACCTCGGGGACCTCGCGCGCGAGCCGGGCCGCGAGCGCGACCTGGTCGCCGAAGTCGAGCGCGTCGGCGGCGCGCTTGCGGGCGCGGTAGTCGGCGACGAGCTCGAGCAGGCGCGTGCGCTCGCCGAGCAGCCCGAGCAGCTTCGTGATCGGCGCGTACGGCGCGCGGGGCGGGGTGCCGGGGGGCGTCGCCTCGATCGCCTCGATGATGCCCTCGATCCCGGCGCGTGCCTCGTCGGGCGTGAGGAGGTGCTCGTCGAGCGCGCCCGACAGCTCGAGCAGCGCCTCGACGACCGTCGAGACGGCCGCCTCGGTGTCGAGGTCCCCGGTCCACGACTCGACGACCTGGCTCGCGAGCTGCCACTGCGCGGCCTCGCCGAGGAGCCGGGACGTCGGCTCGACCCCGAGGCGCATCGCGTGGTCCGTGACGAGCGACGCCGCGTAGGCGTTGTAGGTCGCGATCGTGGGTCGCGCGAGGTCGAGCAGCCCGGGGTCGAGGCCCGCCGCAGCGAGCGGGAGGCCGGGCAGCACGAGACCCTGCGCGGTCGCCGCGCGGGCGAGGTGCCGCAGCCGCTGGCGCACACGGTCGCCGAGCTCGCCCGCGGCCTTGCGGGTGAACGTCAGGCCCAGGACCTGCTCGGGCGCGACGAGCCCGTTCGCGAGCAGCCACACGACCCGTGCCGCCATCGTCTCGGTCTTGCCGGACCCGGCGCCGGCGACGACGAGCGAGGGTCGCAGCGGCGACTCGATGACCTCGACCTGCTCGGGCGTCGGCGAGGGACGCTCGAGCAGCTCGGCGATCCGGGCCGCCGACAGCACGGGCCGCCGGGCACCGGGCGCCGCGGCGTCGTCCAGGCTCACTCGACCACCTGCGCGCCCTCGTCGCGGGCCGGGCAGCTGCGCCGCACCGGGCACCGCGAGCACAGGTCGTTCTCGGTCGCCGCGAACGTCGCCGCGGACATGTGGCCCGCGACCTCCTCGATCCGGCGCCGCGCCCAGCTCGTGCCGTCGCCGTCGTCGTCGAGCGGCGCCTGCGTCCGCAGGGCGGCCGCGCTCCTGTTGACGTCCGACACGAAGACGAGCTGCGCCCCGGCGCTGCGGGTGCCGGGCGGGAGGCCCTCGACGGCGCCCGCGTCGACCGCGAGCTGGTACGCGCCGAGCTGCGGGTTCTCGAGCGCCTGCGCAGCGGTCGGGGCGGTGCGCCCGGTCTTGAGGTCGCTCACGGTCACGCGCTCCGTGCCCTCGTCCGGCTCGTCGGTCGGCCGTGCGCGCTCGATCCGGTCGATCGACCCGCGCACCACGGCACGGTCGAGCTCGAGCGTGAACGGCGCCTCGACGAGCAGCGGCTCGCCGGCGCTGCGCACGTACTGCGCGAGGCGGCGCACCATCGACTCGGCGCGGCGGCGCTGCACGGTCGTCGGCCACCCGTCGGGCAGGCCGAGCTCGGGCCAGCGGCGGTCGAGCTCGGCGAGCAGCTCGTCGTGCGTGCCGGTCGGGTAGGTCTGGGCGATCGCGTGCACGAGCGTGCCGAGCGACTGCCCCGAGCTCTCCGCGGCGGTGCCGCCCGCCGCCTCGAGCGCCCAGCGCAGCGCGCACGTCGCGGCCGTCTCGATCTTGGAGGGCGAGACGGTGACCTTCTCGCCCTGGGGCCACAGCGGCTCGTCGCTCGACGGCTCCGCGAGGCCGTGCCACTCCTCGGGGTCGGCGCCCTCGACGCCCGCCCGGGCGAGCCGGGCCAGCATCGCCGCGGCCGCCGGGTCGGGGCGCCCGCGCAGCACGCTCGACTCGAGCCGCGACCGCACCTGGGCGACGAGGCCGCGCAGGTCGAGCGGCGAGGGCGTCGTGACCTTGCGCGGGTCGACGTCGTCGTCGCACGGCTCGACGAGCTCGAGGAACGGCGAGGGCTGGGAGTCCGTGTCGGCGACCGCGGTGACGAGCAGCCGCTCGCGCGCCCGGGACACGGCCACGTGGAAGGACCGGAGCTCGTCGGACAGCACCGCAGCCCGGGCACCCGCACCGAGCTGCCCGGCGTCGGGCTCGCGCCCCGCGAGCAGCTCGACGAGGGTCTGGGCCCCGAGCAGCGAGTCGCGCAGGCGCAGGTCGGGCCAGACGCCCTCCTGCACGCCCGCGACCACGACGACGTCCCACTCGCGCCCGGCCGCGCCGGCGGGGGTGAGCACCGCGACCGCATCCCGGTCCGCACGGGCCGCGATCGTGTCGGCGGGCAGGTCCTGGCCCAGCACCCAGTCGACGAACGCTCCCGCGGGCGCCTGCGGCATCCGGTCGACGAACGTCTCCGCGGCGCGGAACAGCGCGAGCACCGCGTCGAGGTCCCGGTCGGCGCGCGCACCGGCGGCCCCGCCCGCGAGCGACGCGCGCCGCCACGGCT
>NZ_JBFTER010000041.1:0-38580 GCF_047229345.1 Cellulomonas jepli
GGTCGGGGGCGACGCGGGCGACCCCGCAGCGCTGACCCAGCTCGCCGCCGCGGCGGAGGCGGGCGGGCTCGACGTGCTCGCGGTCGGCGGTGGAGCGGCCGGCGGTGGCGCGACCGGTGATGGCGCTGCCGGCGGAGGCGCCACCGGCCGAGTGTCGACGGCGGGCGCCGGAGCGGGCGGCTCGGTCGGGGCTGCGGCGACCGACGCTGACGACGACGTGCTCGACCCGTGGACGGTGCTCGGCTGGGTCGCGGGCGTCACGCAGCGGATCACGCTCGTGGCCGCCGGGCTCGCCGTCGACGGGCCCCCGGCGGTGCTCGCGCGGGCGGTGGCGAGCCTCGACCTGCTGACCGGAGGCCGCGCCGAGCTCGCGCTGACGAGCGCGGACGGGGGAGCGGGCGGCGCGGCGGACGCGCTCGACGAGGCCGTCGCCGTCGTCCGGGGCATGTGGACGCCCGACCGGGCGCCGCTGGTCGCCCCCGGTCCGGCGCACCCCGTCCCCGGTGCGGCGCGCGGCCCCGCGCCGGCCCACGACGTGCCGGTCTGGCTCGCCGGTGCCGACGACCCGACGGTCGACCTCGCTGCAAGGAGCGCCGACACCTGGTGGCTCGACCTGGGTGCGACGGGCGGCGCGCTCGCGGACGTCGGCCGCCGCCAGGTGCAGCTCGACCGCGCCGCCGCCCGGCACGGCCGGGAGCCCGGGGACGTGCGGCGCGTGGTCACGCTCGCCGGTGCGTCGGGCGTGCCCACGGTCGAGGAGGTCGTCGGGCTCGTCGTCGACGACGGCGTGGACACGGTCCTGCTCGCGACCCAGGACCCCGAGGTGCTGGACCGGTGGGCCACCGAGGTCGCCCCGGCCGTGCGGTCCGCGGTCGCCGCGACCCGCGCTGCTCGGGGCACCGCCCCGGCGCCGACCCGCAGCGCGCGCGTCCGGTCCGCGCGCCGGGACGGCATCGCCTACGACGCCGTCCCGGCGGGCCTCGAGACCGTCGAGCCCGGCGACACCCGGTACCCCGCGATGCGCTCCAACTACCTGCGCGCCGGGCGGCCCGGCCTCGTGCTCCTGCCGCGCGACACCGCCCAGGTCGCCGCCGCGCTGACCTGGGCGCGGACCCAGCCGGTCGCGCTCGCGGTGCGCAGCGGGGGCCACGGGATCAGCGGGCGGTCGACCAACGACGGCGGGATCGTCCTCGACCTGCGCCACCTCGACGGCATCGAGGTGCTCGACGCCGCGACGCGGCACGTGCGGATCGGTGCCGGGGCGCGGTGGGGTGCGGTCGCCGAGGCGCTCCAGCCGCACGGGTGGGCGCTCACGTCGGGGGACTACGGCGGCGTCGGCGTCGGCGGGCTCGCCACCGCGGGCGGCCTCGGGTTCCTCGCGCGCGAGCACGGGCTGACGGTCGACCACGTGCGCGCCGCGGAGGTCGTGCTCGCCGACGGGTCGGTCGTGCGGGCCGACGCCGAGCACCACCCGGAGCTCTTCTGGGGTCTGCGCGGCGCGGGCGGCAACCTCGGGATCGTCACGTCGTTCGACTTCGAGGTCGACGAGGTCGGCGACGTCGGGTTCGCGCAGCTCTCCTTCGCGGTCGACGACGTCGCCGGCTACCTGCACGACTTCGGGGCCCTCGTCGAGGCGGCCCCGCGCGACGTGACGCCGTTCCTCATCGTGGGTGCGCCGCGCGGCGGGCAGGTCGTGGCCCACGTGCTCGCGGTCGTCGACTCGGACGTACCCGAGACCATCGTCGAGCGCCTGCAGCCGTTCGCGATGCTCGCCCCGCTGGTGCAGCAGGCGGTGCACGTGCTGCCGTACACGGGCGTCGTGCGCCGGACCGCCGACGTGCACGCCGGCTACGGCGAGCCGGTGTCCCGCTCGTCGCTCGTCGAGCACGTCACGCCCGCGCTCGCGGAGGACCTCGAGCGCCTGGTCCGCAGCGGGGCGGTGCACTTCTTCCAGATCCGCTCCGCGGGCGGCGCCGTCAACGACGTCCCGGCCGACGCGACCGCGTACGCGCACCGGAGCGCCGGGTTCTCGCTCGTCGCGATGGGGTCCGAGCGGGACCGCGTGGACCGGCTGTGGGACGCGCTGGCCCACCACTGGTCCGGCCTGTACGGCAGCTTCGACAGCGACCCGCGGCCCGAGCGCGTCGAGGACGCGTTCCCGCCCGCGACCCTGGCCCGGCTGCTCGCCCTCAAGGAGCGCTACGACCCGGACGACGTCTTCCGGCACAACCTCCCGGTGACCTCGACGCTGCGCGGCGCGGCACGTGCGGCCGGCGCGGCACGTGCGGGGGAGGCCGGCCGGCCGCTGCTCACGCCCTGAGCCGCAGGTGCGCGGTCGACCCGAGCTCGGTGACCTCGCGGTTGTGGAACCGCCCGTCCTCGCGCAGCACCGTGATGCTCCCGGCCGGCAGCCGGAAGCGCGCGTACGCGGTGGCCTCGACCGGCACCCCGAGCCACGCGGCGACGACGAGCTGGCCCGAGCCGCCGTGCGCCACGACGACCTGGTGGTCGCGCGCCCGGGCGAGCAGGTGGGACACGCCCGCGTAGACGCGCCCGGCGAACGTCAGCCACGTCTCCGCGCCGTCGACCCCCTCGTCGTGCCGCAACCGGTCGCCCGACGCCGGCGGTGGCACGAACCGCGCGTCGAGCCACGCCTGCGGGCGCCCGCCGGCCACGCCGTACGACTTCTCCCGCAGCCGGGCGTCGAGCGACGGCGTCAGCCCGAGCACGGTCCCGACGGCGGCTGCGGTCTGCTGCGCGCGCCGCAGGTCGGACGAGACCACCTCGACGTCGGCGCCCGGCGGCACCCGCCGTCGCAGCTCCTGCGCCACGAGCGCCGCGTCCTGCTCGCCACGTGGCGTGAGCGTCGAGTCGAACCACCCGCCGACGAGCCCGTCGACGTGGTGCGACGCCTCGGCGTGCGTCACCAGCCAGAGCGTCCGCACGCGCGGCCCGACCTGGTCGGGGGTCGGCGGGGGAGGCCCGGCCTCGGGTGCGTCGTCCTCGCGCATGCCCACCACCCTGCCGCACCGCTCGTGTTCACTGGCCGCATGACGTTCGAGCCGATGCCGACGCGCCTCGTCACCGACCGTCTCACGCTGACCCCGCAGGAGCCGGGCGACGCCGGGTGGCTGGCTGCGCTGTTCACGGCCCGGGGGCGCGGGGAGGTGTCGGCGGACGAGGCAGGTGAGCGCATCCGTCGCATGCACGCGCTGACCGCGGAGCACGGCATCGGCGCGCTCGTGCTGCGGCCGCGCGACGGCGGCCCGCCCGTCGGGTACGCCGCGGTCGTCGTCGGGCGCGGGTCGGTCGAGGAACCGGAGCTCGCCTACGAGCTGCTCCCCGACGCGCACGGGAGGGGGTACGCCACGGAGGCCGCTCGCGCGGTGCTCGACGCCGCGCACGCGACGGGCCGGCGGCGGGTGTGGGCGACGGTCCGCCCGTGGAACGCCGCGTCGCTCCGGGTCGCGGAGAAGCTCGGCTTCCGGCGGGACCGTGTGACGACCGACGACGACGGTGACGTCGTCTGGCTCCTGCACGAGGTGCCTGCGGGTCCCGGCGACGCGGCGTCGGACCGCGGCTGACCGCCCGGCGCCGGCCCGGTCCCGGGCATGGAGGAGGCCCCGCTGCTGCAGGGGGCTAGAGCAGCGGGGCCTCTGCCTCAGTCTATCGACCCGGGGGCCCGCGAGGTGGAGCGGCGGACGGGATGAAGCCGGGCGGGATGCGGGTGAGATGCGGACGGTCCCGCCGGGCCGCCGGGCTCGGCGCGTCCGACCGCGTCCGACCGCGTCCGACCGTCTGCGGCTCGTGCGAGAGGTCCGACGGGGGCCGGCTCGTGCGACCCGTCAGACCAGGTACGTCCCGTGCCCGCGCACGACGAGACCGTCCTCCAGCTCGAGGACCTCGCTCACGAGCCCCCCGTCCTGGTTGCGGTACGCGATGACGACCGTCGCGACGCCCGCGAAGACCTGGACGACCTCGAAGTGCAGCCCGGGGAGCAGCTCCAGGCCGCGCGCCCAGTACGCCCGCAGCGCGTCCTTCCCACGGACGACGCCGTCGCTGCCCGGGACGACGCGCGCCGCGACCGGGGAGGTGAACACCACGTCCTCGGCGACGTGCGCGAGCAGCGCGTCGAGGTCGCGGGAGTTCCAGTCGCGCTCCCAGCGGCGGGCGAGGTCGGCGGCCCAGGTCGTGTCCATGCGCCCAGCATCGCCGCGCGTGGCACGCGACGTGACCCGGCCATCCGCATCCTGGACCGGCCCGACCCGACCCGGCCCGGCCGCCCTGCCGGCCGTCGGTCGAGCCTCAGGCCCGGGCGCCGAGCCGACCCTGCCCCGACCCGGCCGTCGGTCGGCGAGCCTCAGGCCCGGGCGCCGAGGACCGACACCACGAACGCGCGCGCCTCGAGCACCGAGGCGAGGCACGAGTCGGCGTCACGGACCGGGAGCTGCACCCACTCCTTCATCGGGCGCCCCGGCCTCGTCTCGCACGGGCTCCCCGCGCCGCTCGCGACGAGCTCGGCGACGCGCGTGGCAGGGAGCTTCACGATGACGTCCGTGCCGCTCGCGAACGCGTAGAACTTCCCGGCCGTCCGCAGGCCCGTCGAGTGCAGCATGCGGCCCTCCTCATCACCCGGGTGCAGCGCGAGGACGCGCTCGCGGACGGCGGCGAAGGTCGCGACGGGGCCGGCGGGGCTCGGACCCGAGGGGGCGGGAGCGGTCATGCGGCGAGCCTAGGTCGACCCGCTGCCGTCGACACTGCCTGTTCGGGACGCTCAGGGACGGGGAACCCTGCCGCCATGGGACCTGGCGCGCTCTCCCGTCGCGAGGCCCGTGGCGGCGCCGGCGCACGGGCTGGAGGCCGTGCAGCGGTTGGAGGCGTGTCCACCGCCGCGTCATGATGCAGGGATGGTGAGCCGGGCGGTCGGGGTCCGCGCGCGGGCGGTCCTGTGGCCGCTCGTCGCGCTCCTGACGCTGGTGGGGTTCGCCTGGATGCACGTCGTCGCGGTGACCGACCCCGGCACCGCGCAGCACCACCGCGTCCCGGCCGCCGTCGCCGACGCCGGACCCGCCCCCGGGGGCCACGCCGCGCACGCGCCGGAGTCGGGCTCCGGCGCTCAGGGGGCAGGCTCCGACGGGCACGGGCACGGGCACGGGCACGGTTCGGACGGGCACGGGGAGGGCTCCGACGCGCACGCCGCGATGGTGGGCTGCCTGCTCGCGCTGACGGGCGTCGCGGTGTGGGCGCTCCGGCGTCGACGGTCGCCGGTTCGCCAGGTCCTCTCGTTCCGGCGTGAACGCGCGACGCGGCGCGGTCCCACGGCCTCTTGGCCGGTGCCCGCCCGGGGCTGCGGTCCGCCGCGCATCGCCCTGTGCGTCCTGCGGGTCTAGGAGCGGGCCCGTGCGCCGGGCGACCGCCACGACCCCACGACCGTTGACCACAGGGAGCTCCACCATGACCGCACGCAAGCGCCTGACCGCACGCACCCGCCTGACCCCACGCCCCCGACCGACCTCAGGCGCCGGACCGACCCCGCACGCCCGCCGCACCGCCACGCTGCCCGGTGCGGTCGCCGCGGGCGTCGCGCTGCTCCTGACCCTGACCGGCTGCGCCGGCGACCCCGCCGGGGACCCGGGCGCGGGCACGTCGTCCGCCTCGGAGCCCGCGTCGACGAGCGAGGTGTCCGCCGAGCACAACGACGCCGACGTGCAGTTCGCGCAGGGGATGATCGTGCACCACCGGGGCGCGGTCGAGATGGCCGAGCTCGCCGCCGACCGCACCGAGACGCCGGAGGTGCTCGACCTCGCCGAGCGCATCGCCGCCGCGCAGGGCCCGGAGATCGAGACGATGACCGCGTGGCTCGAGGCCTGGGACGCGGAGGTCCCCGCGGACGACGACATGGCCGGGATGGACCACGGGGACATGGACCACGGGGACATGGACCACGGCTCGATGCCCGGGATGATGACCGACGAGCAGATGGCGCAGCTCGAGGAGACCGAGGGCGCCGAGTTCGACGAGGCGTTCCTCACGATGATGATCGAGCACCACCAGGGCGCGATCACGATGTCGCAGGACGAGGTCGACGGCGGCGAGAACGCCGACGCGATCGCGCTCGCGGAGCAGATCATCGAGGACCAGACCGCCGAGATCACCGAGATGACCCGGCTGCTCGGCTGAGCACCCGCCCGGCGCGCAGCACGTGGTCCGAGCGCCCCGCCGTCGCGCTCGGACCACGTGCCTCCCGGCTCCCCGCCACGCGGGGCCTCCTCGACGTCGCGCCCGTGCGTCGATACCGATATCGAAACGGCGACCCCCTGCGTGCACGACGACACTCGGGGGGACGTCAGGGCCAGTCAACGTCCGAAACGATTACCGCTCCGCCCCACCCCGGCCGTGCCTCCGCGCTGCCCCGGCGGTGGCCTGCCGCAGCACCGGCTCGGGCTTCGACCTGGGGCTGGGCCGGCGAAGACTCCGTCCTGGGGGCTGGCGCCGCCTCGGCTCCGGCCGGGTCCCGACGTCGGCTCGGGCTCCGGCCGGGGTGCCGACGCCGGGTCAGCTCGGCTTCGTCGCGATGCCGTCGAGCCATAGCGTGTCGGACTCGTCGCGGTGGACCCCGTCGGTGCCGACGTGCTTGGTGCTGATCGTCGGGCCCTTGGTGATCACGTGCCACAGCGCCATCGCGTGCCCGCGCCCGAGGCCGTAGTCGGCCTGGAGCCACTCGACGACGCCGGCCGCCTTGGCGCCGGGCGCGTCGAGCCCCTTCTCGTGCGCGATCGCGACGAGCTGGCGCGGGGTCAGGCCGGTCTTCTTCTCGATCGTGTCGAGGTACGCCTGGAAGGACATCGGGGTCTCCTGCCTCGGGTGGGAGCGGCCGACGGACGTCCGCCGGCCGGCGTCGCCTGGGAGCGCGACACGGGTTGGCCCCACCCCGGCCGCGGCGGCAGGTGCTGCCGCGGCCGTTCGAGCGGGTGACGTGAGCATGGCGCACGGCACCCACACGCCGCACACGCCCCGCACGGCCGTCGCCGCCCGGGCGCGGGCTCGGGCCGGCGCGAGCCGGGGTCGACGCCGCGCCGCCGTCCCGGGCCCGCGCCAGTCCGGGTCGACGCCGCGCCGCCGTCCCCTACCGGGCGGTCGGGTTCACCCGGCGCGTCCTCGCCGGGCTCTGGGCACGCGGGCGGCCGGGTTGTACTCTCCAACTCCCAACCCGGTCGGGCACGCCCGACGTCGTGCGGTGGAGCACCCTCACGACGACCGGGAGACCCCATGTCTTTCGCCCCTGCCGCGACCCTCGACGCCGTCGCCGCCGGCCCCCGCACCGCACCCGGCACCGACGTCACGCCCGTCGCCGGCGCGGTCCACGACCCCGCCCACCCGCGCGGGGACGCCTTCCTGGACAGCACCGTCGCGGCGCCCACCCTCGCTCGCCACGCGGTCGACGAGCGCCCCGACGCCCTCCCGCTGCCGACCGCCGGCTGGGGTGCCGAGCACGCGCTCGACGCCGTCGCCGAGGCCAGGCTCGCGCTGCCGTTCCGGCTGCCGCGCGCGCACGTCGTCAGCGCGCTGACCACCGTGGTGCTGCGGGCCGGGCGCCACGCGGTCAAGGTCTACCCGCCCGGCACCGACCCCGCGCACCTCGCGGTGACCGCCGAGGCGCTGGCCGGCACGCCCCTCGCCGTGCTGCCGGTGTGCACGCCGGTCGTCACGTCGTCGGGGGTCGTGACCGTCTCCCCGTGGATCACGGGCGGCCGGTCGGCCGACTGGGTCGAGACCGGGGCGCTGCTGCGCGGCTTCCACGACCTGCACGCCGACGCCGCCGTCCCCCTCTGGGACCCGCTGCGCCGCGTCGTCTCGCAGGTCACCGGGCTGCCCGACGACGCGGCAGCCGTGCTGCTCGACGCCCGAGCCGCGCTGCTCGACGCGGTCGCGGGGCTGCGCTCCGAGCTCGGGGTCGGGACCGTGCACGGGGACGTCTCGCCCGGCAACACCGTGCGCTCCGGCACGACGCCGCTGCTCATCGACCTGGACTTCGTCGCGCGGGCGCCCCGCGAGTACGACCTGACCAGCGCGGCCCGGCGCTTCGTCGCGGGCGACATCGACGCCGCCGCGTACCGGGGGTTCTGCGCCGCCTACGGGTTCGACGTGCTCACGTGGGACGGGCGCACGGTGCTCGACCGGGTCGCGGAGCTCGGTGGCGTCGCGTTCCGGCTGTGGGACGACGTGCACCACGGACGCACGCACGACTGGCTCGACGACGCGGTGCGGGAGTGGCGCACGCCGCTCTGACGTGACCGCCGCGGCTCAGCGCGGCGCCGGGAGGCTCCGGAGCCACTCCGCGAAGCGGGCGTTGTTCACGGTGCCCTCGCGGTGCGCCTGCACGTGCGCGAGCGCCTCCGCGCCCGTGACGCCGAGCGCCTCGCGGACCACGAGCGACACCAGCAGGCCCGACCGGTTCCGGCCGAACGTGCAGTGCACGAGCACGCGGTAGCCGTCGTCGAGCAGGCCGGCGACGAGGGTCGCGAGCCGCAGGGTCAGCGCCGGGTCGGGCACGTCGTCGCCGTCGACCAGCGGGGCCTTGAGGTAGAGCAGGTCGTCCGTCGCGCCGGCCGGCGGGTGCGCGTCGGCGTCGGCGATGTCGATCACCGCGCGGATCCCGGTGGCCGCGACCCAGTCGAAGTCGACCGGGCAGCCGCCGTGCCACAGCCGGCCGGGCAGCATCTCGGTCGGCGGGTCCGCGGGGCGCACGCCCGGCAGCTCGACCGGCTCGGTCGTCAGGGAGGTCAGCTCGGTCACCTCGAGAGGCTAACCGCGCCCGCCGACGGCCGCCGGTCGGCGGGGTGAACGCCGGATGGCGGCGAGCACCACCCGGCTCAGCGGGGGAGCGCCGCCGCGAACGCCCGGGCCAGCCGCTCGTGGCCGTCGCCGTCGGGGTGCGTGCAGTCGGAGCCGCCGACGAAGTCGCCGGCCCCGAGGAGCCCGAACGTGTCGACGACGGTCACGTCGTAGCGCGCGGCGACCTCGCGGAGCCGGTCGTTGAAGCCGTCCGGCAGGGTCGCGCCGGCGAGCGGGCCGCCCTCGAGGATCGCGTCGCCGAGCAGCCGCACGCGCACCGGGTCGCGCGCGCCGAGGTCGCAGAACGGGAGGGGGTTGTAGTACGTCATCCCGAGGATGAGCGTGCCGGGCCCGGCGTGCTCGCGGAGCGTGCGCAGGATCTCGTCGTACCGGGTCACGAAGCCCGCGAACGTCGCCTCGAGCGTCGGCAGGCACGCGGGCGTCGTCGCGAGCACGCACGCCGCGACCACCGGCCCGTAGAGGTCGTTGCCACCGACCGACACGGTGACGACCTCGACGTCGTTGCGACGGGAGCGGTCCCGGTTGCGGGCGTCGAGGAGGGCGACGGCCTGGTCGAGCTGGTCACCGGGCGCGAGCACGGTCTCGGTCGTGACTCCGCCGAGCACGCCGGGGACCCCGGTGCGGGACAGGTTGACGAGCTCGATCCCGCGGCAGCCGCGCCCGCGGTGGTCGAGGTCCTCGGCGTGCCGGCCCCGACCCGGCGAGCAGTCCAGCCGGCGCGGGAGCACCGCGTGGAACCGGGCCACGAAGCCGTTGGCCTTCCACAGCGCGGCCGTCGTGGGGAAGTCGACCGCGGGCGGGACCGACTGCTGGCCGGCCGGGAGCGAGTCGCCGATCGCGACGTGCAGCGGGCGGCCGGGACGGGGGTGGTGGCGTCCGCCGTCGGGCTGCGCGCCCTGGTCGGTGACGTCCGCCCGGGCCGCGCCGACCGCCGTCGCGGCCGACGCGGCGTCCGCGGGACCGGCGAACGCGGTGGCTGCGCCCGGTCCGGCGAGCAGGGCGACGGTGACAGCCAGGCACGCCCACGAGCGCTTCACGGCGATCCCCCTCGACCCTGCGCGACCCGTTCCACGCTACGCCGGGCGCCGCGCGAGGCAGCCTGCCCGTTGGTGCCGTCGGGCTGTGCGCCGCCCGTGCGGGCCGGCCGGGTCACCCCCGACCGGCCCGCACGAGGTCAGCGCACGTACACCCGCGGCTGGGCCGGGAGCGTGAACGGTGCACCCAGGAAGAACGACGGGTGCGGCGGCTGGTTGTACGCGGTGTTCTGCCACGCGATCGCGGTGCGGTACTGCTGGTCGTGCAGCAGCGTCCACACCCGGGTGTCGGTCGCGATCGGCGTCGCGTAGATGCGCAGCGCGCTGTCGTCGGACGTCGGCCAGACGACCTCCTCGCGCCAGTCGCCGAGGATGTCGCCCGACAGCGTGGGTGTCGACTTCGTGCCGTTGTTGCTGTGCACGCCGGAGCCGGTCAGCAGCCGGGTGTCCCCGCCCGTGCCGTACTTGTCGACACGGGTGCCGTCGAGCAGCTCGCGGACCGGGTCACCGTCCCACCAGGCGAGGAAGTTCGCCGAGGAGGGCTTGCGGGCGACCGCCGTGCCGGACGTGCTGCGCAGCTGGGAGTCCGACGAGGACCACGACTCGGCGCCCGGGCTGCCCGCCCAGACGTCGGCCGAGACGCCGCGGCCGTTGTCGGTCGTGCCGGGCGTGCGCCAGAGGATCGCCCCGGTGCGCGCGTCGGCCATGAAGGAGTCGGGCTGCGACGCCGTCTCGGTGACCTTGTAGTACTCGAGGCCCGGGCGGCTGGGGATCAGGTCGCCGAGGTGACCGGCGTCGCCGTGGCCGAAGCGGGTGTTCCACAGCCCGCGGCCGTCGTCGTCGATCGCGGCGGCGCCGTAGACGATCTCCTGGCGGCCGTCGCCGTCGACGTCCCCGACGGTCAGGGAGTGGTTGCCCTGGCCGGCGTAGGTGCTGTTGCCCGACGAGCTCGAGTCGAAGGTCCAGCGGCGCGTGAGCCTCCCGTCGCGGTAGTCCCAGGCCACGACGACGGCCCGCGTGTAGTAGCCGCGCGCCATGATGATCGACGGTCGCACGCCGTCGAGGTACGCGGTCCCCGCGAGGAAGCGGTCGACGCGGTTGCCGTAGGAGTCGCCCCAGCTCGACACGGTGCCGCGTGCGGGCACGTAGTCGGTCGTGGCCCCGATCGCACCGGTCTGGCCCTGGAAGACCGTGAAGTACTCCGGCCCGCTCAGCACGTACCCGTCGCCGTTGCGGTGGTCGGCGCTCGCGCTGCCGATGACCTGGCCGGTGCCCGAGCGGGTGCCGTCGGCCGTCTTGACCGCGACCTCGGCCTTGCCGTCGCCGTCGTAGTCGTACACCTGGAACTGCGTGTAGTGGGCCCCTGCGCGGATGTTGCGGCCCAGGTCGATGCGCCACATGCGCGTCCCGTCGAGCTGGTACGCGTCGAGGTACACGTTCCCGGTGACCCCGGCCTGCGAGTTGTCCTTGGCGTTCGTCGGGTCCCACTTGAGGACGACCTCGAGCCGGCCGTCGCCGTCGAGGTCGCCGACGGACCCGTCGTTGGCGACGTAGCCCGAGCCCGGCTTGGAGATCGGGACGTCGAGGTACCCGTTGCCGAAGGTGAGCGACGGGGCCGACGGCGCCTGCTCGGTCCCGTCCACGACCGCGCGCACGGTGTAGCTCGCGCTCGCGGAGGCGCCGGCGTCGACGTAGTTGGTCGAGCCCGTGACCGGCGACGACGTCAGGCGCGTGCTGCCGCGGTAGACGTGGAAGCCCGTCGAGGCGGCCTCCGTGCCGAGCAGCCGCCACTGGACGAGGTTGTTCGAGCCCGAGCGGACGCTGATGAGCCCGCGGTCGAGGTCCTCGGCCTGCCACGCGCCCGCGGGCGGGGTGGTCGTCGTCGGGGTCGGCGTGGGGGTGGTCGTGACGGTCGGGGTCGGCGTGGGGGTCGCCGTGGACGTCGGGGTCGCCGTCGGCGTCGGGGTGACCGTGCCGGTGCACGCCGTGCCGTTGAGCGTGAACGACGTCGGGGCGGTGTTGGCCGTCCCGTTCCACGACCCGTTGAAACCGAACGCGACCGTCCCGCCCGACGGGACCTGGCCGTTGTAGCCGGCGTCCTTGACGCTCACGCGTGCGCCCGACTGGCTCGCGACGCCGTTCCACGCCTGCGTGACCGTCTGCCCGGCCGGGAAGTCCCACGCCAGCGTCCAGCCGTTCACCGCGTCGCCCAGGTTCTCGACGGTGACGGCGGCGCCGAACCCCGTCGACCACTCGTTCGACACCGCGTACGTGACGCGGCAGCCGATCGCCGCGTGCGCGCTCTCGGCGGCGACGACCCCCGCGCCCACCGCTGTCGCGGCGGCGAGAACCCCCGCCGCCATCCTTCGTGCTCTCATGACGTCTCCCTCGCGACGTGGCGCCGCCGGCCGGTCGCCGCGACGCTGCGGGACCGCTGCTCCGGGCGTCGTCGCCCGGGATCGCGTCCGCGCCCCAAGGTAGGTAAGCGCTCGCCCGCGAGGAACGGGCGTGGCAGCTCTGAATCCTTTCAAGTCGAAAGTTTCGCTGGACGGACCGCGGTTCCTCGGCTGTGCCGGATCGACCTCGCGCGTCAGCCCGCGTCGGCCGGCGGCCGGGGCGCGCCCGTGCTCCCGCGCACCACGAGGTGCGTCGGCACGAGCGTCGTGCCCACGTCCGGCTCGCCCGCGGTGAGCTGGTGCAGCGCCCGGTCGACGCAGCGCCGCCCGACCTCCGAGAAGTCCTGGTGCACGGTCGTGAGGGGCGGGCTGAACGACGCGGCCTCGGGATAGTCGTCGAACCCGACGACGCTCACGTCCTCGGGGACCCGCAGCCCCTTCTCGGCGAACGCCCGGTACAGGCCGAGCGCCATCTGGTCGTTGGCGGCGAAGACCGCGGTGCAGGTCGGCTCGGTCGCGAGCGTCAGGCCGGCGCGGTAGCCGGACTCGGCGGACCAGTCGCCGCGCACGACCTCGGGCACCGGGCGTCCGGCCGCCTCGAGGGTCGCGCGCCACGCCTGCGCCCGGCGCTCCGCGGCGAACGACGCCTCGGGCCCGGCGACGTGCCACACCGTGCCGTGGCCGAGGTCGAGGAGGTGCTCGGTGGCCTGGCGGGCGCCGTCGGCCTGGTCGGTGTCGACGACGGCGTACCGGTCGCCGGCGTCGGAGTCGACGACGACGACCTCGACCCCGGGCGGCAGCGTCACGGTCGAGGAGTCCAGGAGGTGGACCTCCATGATGACGATCACGGCGTCGACCGCGAGCTCGCCGAGGCGCGTGAACGCCCCGCGCACGTCGCTCTGGGTCGGCACCGCGACCGGGATGAGCGTGATCGCGTAGCCGGCGGCGGCGGCCGAGGTCGCGATGGCCTCGAGCGTGCGCATGTTGCCGGTGGTGGAGAGCGTGAAGACGATGACGCCGATGGTCCGGAACTGGCCGCTCTTGAGCGCGCGGGCGGCGCTGTTGGGCCGGTAGCCGAGCTCGCGCATCGACGCGAGCACGAGCGCCCGGGTCTCCTCGACGACGCCCTCGTACCCGTTGGCGACGCGGGAGACGGTCTGCGCGGAGACCCCGGCGTGCCGCGCGACGTCGGCCATCGACACGCGCCGGCGGGTCCCCGGCCGGGCGGCGGCGGGCGCGTCGCCGGGCGCCTGACCTGGGGCGCGGGCGGCCGTCGCCGTCCCGTGTTCCGGACTCATCGCTCCACCTCGAAGACCCCCTGCGATCCCCTGCGCGGGCCCGTGCCGGGCTCGTCGCGGACAGCCTAGGCCACGCCTATGGTTGCGCAAACATCCTCCGGCGTGCTCCTATGGTTGCGCAAACATCGGACACCCACCGGGCCTCCACCAGGCCACCGGAAGGCACGAGAACCGCGATGACGACGACGTCCGCCCCACCGGTCCCCACGGTCCGGCGCCCCCGACAGGCCGGCCGCACGCGCCGCTCCTTCACCGGCTGGGCCTTCATCGGCCCCTTCATGGCCGTGTTCGCCCTCGTGTTCCTCGCACCCATCGCGTACTCGCTCTACCTGAGCCTGTTCCGTAACCAGCTCGTCGGCGGGAACGCGTTCGTCGGGCTCGCGAACTACCAGCGGGCGCTCGCCGACAGCCAGTTCTGGGAGGCGCTCGGGCGGGTCGGGCTGTTCCTGCTCGTGCAGGTCCCGGTGATGCTCGCGATCGCCCTCGTCGTCGCGCTCGCGATCGACAGCGGCCGCCTCTACGGCGCGGGGTTCTTCCGGATCTCGATCTTCCTGCCGTACGCCGTCCCGGCCGTGGTCGCGACCCTCATGTGGGGGTTCATGTACGGGACGCGGTTCGGGCTCGTCGGCAACATCAACGACGCGCTCGGCACCTCGCTGCCCAACCCGCTGTCGCCCGACCTCGTGCTCGCCTCGATCGGCAACATCGTGACCTGGGAGTTCGTCGGCTACAACATGCTGATCTTCTACTCGGCGCTGCGCGTCATCCCGACGTCGCTCTACGAGGCCGCCGAGCTCGACGGCGCCGGCCAGCTCCGGGTCATCACCGCGATCAAGCTCCCGGCGATCCGGGGCGCGCTCGTCATCGCGACGATCTTCTCGATCATCGGCAGCTTCCAGCTCTTCAACGAGCCGAGCATCCTGCAGAGCCTCGCGCCGAACGCGATCACGACGTACTTCACGCCCAACCTCTACGCCTACTCGCTGTCCTTCTCCGGCCAGCAGTACAACTACTCGGCCACCGTCGCGATCCTCATGGGGCTCGTCACGATGGCGGTCGCCTACGCCGTGCAGCTGCGCGGCATGCGGAAGGCGAGCTGATGACCGTGACCGCCCAGCCCGGCACCTCCTCGTCCGACCGCCCGCGTCCCGCCCGACCGGCGCCGCGGATCCGCTCGGCCGCGCGCGACGACGCCCCCGGACGCGGGAGCCGCCGGCCGGCCCGCGCCGCCCGCGTCCGCAGCGCCCGCCCGCGCCGCAGCGTCACCCTCACGGTGCTCGCGGGGATCGTGCTCGTCTACAGCCTCGTGCCGCTCGTCTGGCTCGTGATCAACGCGACCAAGACGCAGTCCGGCCTGCTGTCCTCGTTCGGGCTGTGGTTCGCGGGCGACCTCGCGCTCCTCGACAACGTCGCGACGACCCTGACGTACGACGACGGCATCTTCGTGCGCTGGCTCGCGAACACGCTGCTCTACGTCGTCGCGGGTGCGGGCGGTGCGACGGCGCTCGCGGTGCTCGGCGGGTACGCGCTCGCGAAGTTCGACTTCCCCGGCAAGCGCGGGGTGTTCGCGACCGTGATCGGCGCGGTCGCCGTGCCCGGCACCGCGCTGGCCGTGCCGACGTTCCTCATGTTCAGCCAGATGGGCCTGACGAACACCCCGTGGTCGGTCATCATCCCGTCGCTGATCTCGCCGTTCGGGCTGTACCTCATGTGGACGTTCGCGGCCGAGGCGATCCCGACCGAGCTCATGGAGGCCGCGCGGGTCGACGGCGCGAGCGAGTGGCGCACGTTCTGGCAGGTCTGCCTGCCGCTGCTCGCCCCCGGCATCGTCACGGTGCTGCTCTTCACGATGGTCGCGACGTGGAACAACTACTTCCTGCCGCTGATCATGCTGAAGGACCCCGACTGGTTCCCGCTGACCCTCGGTCTCAACGCCTGGAACGCGCAGGCCGCCACGGCCGGCGGCGAGGCGATCTTCCACCTCGTCATCACCGGCTCGCTGCTCACGATCCTGCCGCTCGTCGCCGCCTTCCTGCTGCTCCAGCGCTACTGGCAGTCCGGCCTGGCCGCCGGGAGCGTCAAGGAGTGAGCGCCGAGACCGGCCCCGCCCGACCCGCCGGGCGGCCCCGGCGGCCCGCCACCGCCCCCACCTGCCCGACCACCCCCTGCCGGTCGCTCCCCGCGGCCGGGTCGACCTCGACAACGAAGTGAGAGGACCCACCATGAGGAACCGCACCCGACGCGCCGGGCGCGCGACGAGCCCCGCCGTGCGCGCCGCCGCGCTCGCCGGCGCCACCGCCCTCGCCCTGGCCGCCTGCTCGGGCGGCTCGGGCGACGCCGCCGACCCGTCGGCCGCCGCCGAGGAGGGCGGGAAGCTCACGGTCTGGGCGTGGGAGCCCACGCTCGAGCAGGTCGTGGAGGACTTCGAGGCCGCGAACGAGGGCGTCGAGATCGAGCTCGTCAACGCCGGTACCGGCAACGACCAGTACACCGCGCTGCAGAACGCCGTCGCGGCCGGCTCGGGCGTGCCCGACGTCGCGCAGGTCGAGTACTACGCGCTGCCGCAGTTCGCGCTCGGCGAGTCGGTCGCGGACCTCACGGACCTCGGCGCGGGCGAGCTCGACGGCACGTTCACGCCCGGCCCGTGGTCGTCCGTGAACGTCGGCGAGGGGATCTACGGCCTCCCGATGGACTCCGGCCCGATGGCCCTCTTCTACAACGAGGAGGTCTTCACGAAGCACGGCGTCACCGTGCCGACGACGTGGGACGAGTACGTGGCGGCGGCCAAGGCGCTGCGCGCCGCCGACCCGAACGTCTCCATCACGAACGACACCGGCGACGCCGGCTTCGCGACGAGCATGATCTGGCAGGCCGGCGGCCAGCCGTTCCAGGTCGACGGCACCGACGTCACCATCGACCTGAACGACGAGGGGTCGACGCGGTTCGCCGAGACCTGGCAGCAGCTCCTCGACGAGGACCTCGTCGCCCCCATCAGCTCGTGGAGCGACGAGTGGTACCAGGGTCTCGGTGACGGCTCGATCGCGACGCTGACGATCGGCGCGTGGATGCCCGCGAACCTCGAGTCGGGCGTCGAGGCGGGCGCCGGCAAGTGGCGCGTGGCCCCGATGCCGCAGTGGGAGGCCGGCGAGGAGGCGACCGCCGAGAACGGCGGCAGCGCGCTCTCCGTCATGGAGGCCAGCGAGAACAAGGAGCTCGCCTACGCGTTCCTGGAGTACGCGAACGCGGGTGACGGCGTGCAGACGCGCATCGACGGCGGCGCGTTCCCCGCGACGACGGCCGAGCTCGAGTCCGAGGAGTTCATCGGCAAGGAGTTCCCGTACTTCGGTGGCCAGAAGGTCAACGAGGTGCTCGCCGAGTCCGCCGCGAACGTCCGCGAGGGCTGGTCGTACCTGCCGTTCCAGGTCTACGCGAACAGCATCTTCAACGACACCGCGGGCCAGGCCTACGTCGGCGGCACGACGCTGCTCGACGGGCTGAAGGACTGGGAGGAGGCCTCGGCCTCCTACGGCGAGGAGCAGGGCTTCACGATCGGCGAGTAGCCGACGCCCGCCGTCGTCCCCGCACCGGCGGGTCGGGTCGTCCCGCACCCCGACCCGCCGGTGGCACCGCCCGGCCCGCTCGACACTGCTCGACCCTGCCCCGAGGAGACCTCCATGCCCCGCCCCGACAGCGCCCGGACCTGGCTGCGCTGGCCCGAGACCGCCGGGAACCCCCTGGCGTACGGCGCCGACTACAACCCGGACCAGTGGCCGCGCGAGGTCTGGGACGAGGACGTCGCGCTCATGCGCGAGGCCGGTGTGAACGTCGTGTCGCTCGCGATCTTCTCGTGGGCCCGCATCCAGCCGTCCGCGGGCACGTGGGACTGGGCGTGGCTCGACGACGCGATGGACCTGCTGCACCGGAACGGCATCGGCGTCGACCTCGCGACCGCGACCGCGTCCCCGCCGCCGTGGCTCACGACCGCGCACCCCGAGGTGCTGCCGGTGACCCGGACGGGCGAGACGCTGTGGCCCGGCGCGCGGCAGCACTGGCGCCCGACGTCGCCGGTGTTCCGCGAGCAGGCGCTGCGGCTCGTCGAGGCCGTCGCGACCCGGTACGCGGACCACCCCGCGCTGGTGGCGTGGCACGTCAACAACGAGCTCGGCTGCCACAACGTCTACGACTACTCCGACGACGCGGCGCGGGCGTTCCGCACGTGGCTCGCGGACCGGTACGGCACGGTCGACGCCCTCAACGACGCGTGGGGCACCGCGTTCTGGTCGCAGCGGTACGGCGCGTTCGACGAGGTCCTGCCGCCGCGCCTCGCCGCGTCGCACCCGAACCCGACGCAGCAGCTCGACTTCAAGCGCTTCTCGTCGGACGCCCTGCGCGACCACCTGCGCGCCGAGCGCGAGGTGCTGCGCCGCCTGACCCCCGACGTCCCGGTGACCACGAACTTCATGGTCATGGGCGAGACCAAGGGGATGAACTACGCGGAGTGGGCCCCCGAGGTCGACTTCGTCTCGAACGACCACTACACGCACCCCGGGCCGCAGTCGCACGACGAGCTGTCGTTCTCCGCGAACCTCACGGGCAACCTCGCGGGCGGGCGCCCGTGGTTCCTCATGGAGCACGCGACGAGCGCGGTCAACTGGCAGCCGGTCAACGTCGCGAAGAAGCCGGGCGCGCTCGTGCGGGACTCGCTCACGCACGTCGCGCACGGAGCCGACGCGGTGTGCTTCTTCCAGTGGCGGCAGTCCTCGGCCGGCGCCGAGAAGTTCCACTCGGGGATGGTGCCGCACGCCGGTCGCGACAGCGACGTGTTCCGGGAGGTCGTGCGGCTCGGCGGCCGGCTGCGGGACCTCGCGCCCGTCGCCGGCGCGCACCGGCACCCCGCGCGCGTCGCGGTCCTCTTCGACTGGACGTCGTGGTGGGCGAGCGAGCAGGACTCCCACCCGTCCGACCGCCTGCGCTACCGGGCCGAGGCGCTCGACTGGTACTCGGCGCTGCTCGCCGCGGGAGTCCGCGCCGACGTGGTCCCGACCGGCACGCCGCTGACCGGGTACGACGTGGTCGTCGCGCCCGTGCTGCACGTCGTGCCGCAGGCGCTCGCCGACGAGCTCACGGCGTACGTCGACGGCGGCGGGCACCTCGTGACCACGTACTTCTCGGGGGTCGTCGACGAGCACGACCACGCCTGGCTCGGCGGCTACCCGGGCCCGCTGCGTGACGTGCTCGGCATCCGCGTCGAGGAGCTCGAGCCGCTGCTCGACGACGAGACGGTGACGCTCGACGACGGCACCGTGGGCACGCTCTGGAGCGAGCGGGTCGACGTGACCGACGACGCGGTCGAGGTGCTCGCGCGGTACGCCGGCGGTGACCTCGACGGGCGTGCGGCGGTGACGCGGCGACGCGTCGGGGCCGCCGGTGCCGGCTCCGAGGGTGCGGCGGACGGCGGCGACGCGCGCGGCGGGTCCGCGACCTACGTCTCGACGCGCCTCGGCGTCGAGGGCCTGCGCCCGGTGCTGACCGCGGTGCTCGACGGCGCGGGCGTCACGAGCGAGCTGCCCGAGGAGGTCCGGGGCCGCGTCGAGCTCGCAGTGCGCGCGACCGGTGCGGACGCGTTCTGGTTCCTGGTCAACCGGACCGCCGAGGCCGTCGAGGTCGCGGTCGACGGTGACGTGCTGCTGGGGGAGAGGGGGCAGGGGGCGACGGGTCCGCTCGTGCTGGGCCCGCGCGGTGTCGCGGTGCTCCGGCGCGCGACCCGGTAGGCACGACCGGGGTGCGGTGGCGTGGCGGCGGACCAGGAAGGGCCCGCCCCGCCGCGCACCGCGCCCCCGGGAGACGACGACGTACGACGACGTACGAGACGAAGGAGAGCTGTTCGATGACGAGCACGCACCCACGAGCCCGGGGGGCCGTCGCGGCCCTCGGGGCCGCCGCCGTGGTGGCCGGGCTGGCCGGCACCGCACCCGCGGCCGCCGCACCACCGGCACCCGCAGCACCCGCACCGGGCACGCCCGGGGTCACCGTCCGGCCCGACCCGACGTACCAGGGCGCACCGTTCGAGGGCTGGGGGACGAGCCTCGTGTGGTTCGCCAACGCCACCGGCGACTACCCCGACGAGGTGCGGGACGCGCTCGCCGACCTCGTGTTCGGCGACGAGGGCCTCAACCTCAACATCGCGCGCTACAACATCGGCGGCGGCAACGCCCCCGACGTGCCCGACTACCTGCGCCCCGGCGGTGCCGTCGAGGGCTGGTGGGCCGCGCCCGAGGGCACGACGCGCACCGACACCGACTGGTGGTCGGCCGACGACCCCGCCGACTGGAACGAGGACGCGGACCGGACGCAGCGGTGGTGGGTCGACCGGATCAAGGGCGACGTCACGCACTGGGAGACCTTCAGCAACTCCCCGCCCTGGTTCCAGACCGTGAGCGGGTACGTCTCGGGCGGCTTCGACGCGAGCGCCGAGCAGGTCCGCGCGGACCGGGTCACCGACTTCGCGCAGTACGTGGTCGGCGTGACCGAGCGGCTCGAGGACGCGCACGGCATCACGGTCGACACGGTCGACCCGCTCAACGAGCCGAACACGAGCTACTGGCGGACCACGCTCGGCCCCGACGGCAACCCGACGGGCGGGCGGCAGGAGGGCGCGCACGTCGGCCCGCAGCGCCAGCAGGAGATCCTCACCGCGCTGGCCCAGGAGCTCGAGGGGTCGAGCACCGACGCCGACATCTCGGCGATGGACGAGACGAACCCGGGCACGTTCGCGACCAACTGGAACGCGTACACCCCCGAGGTGCGGGACCTCGTCGCGCAGCTCAACGTCCACACCTACGGCACGGGTCAGCGCACGACGGTCCGGGACATCGCCAAGGCGGAGGACAAGCCGCTGTGGATGAGCGAGGTCGAGGGCTCGTGGGGCAACGGCCAGGACTTCGAGTCGATGGTCCCCGGGCTGGGGATGGCCGACCGGATCGTCGACGACCTGCGCGAGCTCGAGCCGACGGCCTGGGTGTTCTGGCAGCCCGTCGAGGACTACGACAACATGAAGCCGGGCGGCGAGAGCGCGGCGGGCGCGAACTGGGGCAGCATCCAGCTCCCGTTCGACTGCACCGCCGAGGACACGCTCGAGACCTGCCCGATCTACACGAACACGAAGTTCGACACCGTCCGGAACTTCACGCACTTCATCGAGCCCGGTGACCGGCTCGTCGCGGTCGACGACCCGGCGAGCGTCGCGGCGGTCGACGACGAGGGCGCGACGGTGGTCCACCTCAACGACACCGCCGAGGCCCGCGCGGTCACGCTCGACCTCTCGGCGTTCGGCAAGGTCTCGAAGCGCGCGACCGTCACGCCCGTGGTGACGAGCGCGCAGGGGGCGCTCGTCGAGGGCACCCCGGTCCGCGTGCAGGACGCCCGGGCGACGCTCGAGGTCCCGGCGCAGTCGGTCACGACGTTCGTGGTCGACGGCGTGCGCGGGGTCGACGACGACGCGGCGCTCGTGCAGGACGGGCACGCGTACCGGCTGCAGGGCGTGCAGAGCGGGCTGTCGCTCGCGACGGCGGGCGACGACGCGACCGGTGCGGTGATCCGCACGACCGACGCCGCGGCGGCCGACCAGCTCTGGACGCTCACGCAGGTCGACGACGGGACGAGCGAGAACGCCCGGACGAGCGGCACCAACCGCGCGCAGTACACGGTCACGTCCGCGGCCGACGGGCGGCACCTCGCGGTGGTCGACGGCGCGGTCGTGCTGGTCCCGGCCTCGGGCGGGCCCGACGAGGGTGCGCGCTGGATCCTCTCGACGACCGGCAACGGCACGTTCACGCTGGTCAACGTCGCGACCGGCCGCAACCTCGAGGTCCCCGGCCAGGCCACCGCCGACGGCTCCCCGGTCGCGACCTGGCTGCCGAACTCGGGCGCGAACCAGCTCTGGCGCGTCGTCGACGAGACCGTCCTCGACGTGCAGCAGGCCACGGCGTTCACCACGCCCGGCACCGCGCCCGAGCTGCCGACGACCGTCGTCCCCGTATTCCGCGACGGCGCGCGCGGCACGCTCCCGGTGACGTGGAAGCTCCCGCCGTACCAGCGCTGGGACCGCGCCGGCACGGTCACCCTCAAGGGCACCGCGACCGACGCGCTCGGCGGCACGCACCGCGCCGAGGTCGTCGTCACGGTCGACACGCTGGTCCGCACCGAGCCCGCCCGCGCGAAGACGTACGTCGGCGGAGTCCCCGAGCTGCCCGCGACGGTCGTCGCGGTGGGCCGGACGACCGGTGCGCTCGTCGAGCGCCCTGTCACCTGGGACGTGGACGGCGCGGTGTTCGACGCGGTCGGCACCGTCGAGCTCACCGGAACGGCCGACGCCGGCGACGGCGCCACGCTGCCGGCGACGGTGCGGGTCCAGGTCACCGAGCCGGGTGCGGCCAACGCCGCGCTCACGCCCGGCACCGTCGCCACGGCGACGTTCACCGAGCCCGGGTACTCCGCGGCAGGGATCGTGAACGGCGACCTCACCGACAAGGCGTGGTCCAACTGGCAGTCGGGCCGGGCCAACGCGTCCGACACCCTCACGGTGACCCTCCCGGCGAGCCGCACGGTCTCCGGCGTCGCGGTGCACTTCTACCGCGACGGCGGCGACAGCCACGCGCAGACCGTCACGGTGCAGACCCGCACCGCCGACGGCACGTGGGTCGACGCCGGGCACCCGGTCACCGTGCCCACCGGCACCCCGACCGCCCCCGTCGCCACCGTCCCCGTCCCGCCGGTCGACACCGACGCGGTCCGGGTCGTCCTGGCCGCGCGGCCGTCGCAGCACATGACGGTCAGCGAGGTCGAGGTGCTCGCGCACGCACCGGGCGTCGGCTCGGACGCGACGCTGACCGCGCTCGCGGTCGACGGCACCGACGTCCCGGGCTTCGACCCGGCCGTCACGGACTACACCGTGGACGGCGTCCGGGGGGTCGCGACGGGCACCGCCGTCGCCGCCGACCCGTACGCGACCGTCGAGGTCCAGCAGCCCACGCGCCGCGACCCCACGGCGCGCGTCACCGTCACGAGCGAGGACGGCTCGGCGACGACGACGTACACGGTGACGACCCGGCGCTGACCCGCTCGGGTTCCCCACGACAGGGCGGGCGCAGCACCCACGCTGCGCCCGCCCCGTCGTGCGTCGGGGCCGGTCTCAGACCGTCGCCGGCTCCGGCTCCGGCTCCGGGTGCCCGGTGCGGGTCGCGAGCTCGTCGGCGATCTCGAGGAACGTCTGCAACGAGTCCTTCGTCAGCGTCCCGCTGCTCCACCGCGCCCGGAGCGCCACGGTGTCGCCGTGCACGGTCGTGAGGTCGACGTGGGCGGGCGCGCGCTTGACCACCACGGCGGAGCGGACGTGCGCGAACGGCACGTAGCGGTGCTGCTCGGCGAGGTCGTGCACGAGCGCGGAGGAGAGCAGCGCGGTGAGCCGGTCCTTCGGGTTCTTCCGACGGGACGGCTCCGCGACGAGCAGCAGGCCGCGGTCGAGCAGGACGACGTCGTGCAGCACACCGTCGACCTCCACGTCCCCGATGCCCCCGAGCACGCGGGCGTCGTGCGCGGTCGGGTCGGTGCTGACCTGACCCACCGCGTCCACGTCGACACCGAGCTCCGCGAAGCGCTCGCGCGCGGCGGCCGTGCGGTCCCGGTGGGCCACGAGCCGGCCGAGCGCACGCACGTCGTCGACGTCGACCGCCGTGCCGTCGGAGCGGACGAGGGAGGCCGGGCCGGCCCACGAGTGCTGCCAGCGGGCCGCGCCCGCACCGACGAGCGCCGGGACGACCAGCGAGGTCAGCGGCCCGGTGAGCGCCTCGGCGACCTCGCCGTCCGTGATCGCGAGCCCGTCGGACCCCAGGGCCGCGAGCAGCTCCCTCCCATGCCCGGACCCGACGAGGTCGAGCACCGTCCCGAGCGTCGCGCGCTCGTGCACCGCGACCGCCGCGGCGGCCCGGTAGACGGAGTCCGCGGACCGCTGCGCCGATGCCGACACGGCGGTCGCGGTGAGGTCGTCCCACGCGAGCACCCTCCGGTCACCCGTGGCGACGACGTGCTCCGCGAGGTCCCCGACGACGCCCGCGAGGCCGGGGACCAGGGCCTGCGCGGGCCGGGGGTCGGGCGCCGCGGCGGGCTCGGGCATCTGCTCCATCGCTGCGATCCGGGCGGCGTGCGACGGGTGCGTGTCCCACCTGCCCTGGTCGCGCGACGGTGCGGTGGCCCGGACGTCGGCGAGCTCGTCGTGCCGTGCGGCGAGCAGCTCACCGAAGCCGAGCAGGACCTGCGCGGGCTCCGGCACGACGCCGGCCGACCACCCCGGCGCCAGGTAACGCTCGCGGTAGAACGCCCACGCCGCGTCGACCACGGCGATCTCGCGCAGGGCGCTCTGCGCGGCGGCACGACCCGCGAGCCGCACCGACAGCTCGTCGGCCTCGAGCTCCTGCCGCCGCGCGATCGCCGAGGACACCGTCAGGTAGAGCTTCGCGTACTGCTTGAGGAGCCAGCCGACGGGGTCGCCGTCCTCCGCGAGCTTCTCCGCCGCGCGCGCGACGGAGATCCGGCCGCGGTACGCGACGGCCGCGAGCCGCGTGTGCTGGTGCGAGTAGTGCCCGAGCTCGTGCGCGAGGACGGACCGGAGCTGGCTCACGTCCAGCCCCAGCAGGAGGGGGACCCCGACGTAGAGGTAGCGGCGCCCGGGCAGCAGGCCGAGCAGGCGCGCGTCCTCCGAGACACCCGCGTTGACGTCGGCGAGCAGGCGGATCTCGTCCGGGGCCGGGGTCGTCGCGGCCTCGGCCAGCTCCTCGACGAGCGCCCAGAGAGCGGGCGCGTCGTCACGGCTCGTCAGGACGCCCACCGGTGCACGCCTCGGCAGCCGGGCACGCCAGAACGCGTGCGCCATGGACGCGGCGTACACGACGGTCGCGAGCGCGAGGAGCCGGGCGTTGCCGACCTCGCCGCGCCGGAGCTCGGAGAGGCCGAACACCGCCATCCCCGCGAGGATCGCGACGGCGACCACGTAGAAGCCGGCGAGGACGGCCACCGAGAAGGCAGCGCGCAGGGTCGTCATGTCGTTCTCCGGGGCACGTGCCCGCGCTGCTCGGCGGGCGGTCGGCGCGAGCGTAGCGGCGCCGCCCACCGCCCGGTGGCGGTTCGGGCGGACGCGCGCACCGCGACTCCGCCGCCGGCGGCGCGTGCCCGCGGGAGGCTGCGGCTCCCGCGCCCGACGCCGCGCCGCGAGCGCTCGCGACCGTCACCAGCCGAGCGCGGCGACGAGGCCCGTCGCGGCGAGCACCACGAGACCCGTCCAGAGCACGATCGCGACGACCTGCCAGAGGATGACCCACTCCTTGCGGACGCCCGACGCGACGAAGAACGCCGCGGTCAGCATCGTCGGGAGCGCGATCGGCGCGAGGAGGCTGGCCCCGGGGACGCCGAACCGCACCATCCAGCGGCGGAGCCGCGCGTGGCCCTTCGACCGGTGGCTGCGGCCCGACGCGGGGTCGTCCGCGGGTGCGTCGACCGCGGTCACGGCGGGTGCTTCCGCGACAGCGGTCGCAGCGGACGGTGCGGCAGCCGACCGGCCGAGGGAGCCGGCGGTCGACGGCGTCGCGTCGGTCCCTCCTGCCCGCGCCGCGCGGCGTGCGCCGACCCCACCGCGGATCCGTGAGCCGAGGAGGACCACGGCGACGACGCACAGGATGTTCCCCGCCGCGGCGGCGAGGCCGGCGACGACCGGGTTGATCCCGGCGAGGATGCCGAGCACCGCCGCTCCCTCGCCCTCCACGTAGGGGACGGCGGCGGCGCCGGCGACGATCAGCGGCTGGACGAGGTCGGGAACCTGGTCGATGAGGTCCTGCAGCCAGGGGTACGGGTGGTCCATGTCGGCTCTTCTCCGGTGGCGGGCGTCGCGCTGGTCGGGCGCCCTGAGGTGGTGAGAGCTGCAGTCCAGACCGTGTTCCCACCACAGGGTCAAGGGCCGTCCGCACCGGTCCCGCGTCGGGCGCCTGCCCGTTGACCCTGTTCCGGGAACACGGTCTTGAATGGGTTCGGCAGTGCGGACGGGACGCTCCCGCCGCGGCCGGACCAGGGAGGACGGGCGACGATGGCGTGGAGCACGCGCGAGGTGGCCGAGCTCGCGGGCACGACCGTGAACACGGTCCGGCACTACCACCGCTCGGGTCTCCTCGAGGAGCCGGAGCGGACGTCGAACGGGTACAAGCAGTACCGCGCGCGGCACCTCGTGCGGCTGCTGCAGATCCGGCGGCTGCGCGACCTGGGCGTCCCGCTCATGCAGATCGAGGCGGTCGGGTCCGGCGGCGAGAGCCCCGCGCAGGCGCTGCTCGCGATCGACGCCGGTCTCGCCGAGAGCATCGAGCGGCTGCAGCGGGCGCGTGCGGAGATCCGCGCGATCCTCGAGGGCTCGACCACGACGGACGTCCCCGCCGGCTTCGAGGACGTCGCCGGCCGGCTGACCGGCACGGAGCGGTCCCTGATGCTCGTCTACGAGCAGCTCTACGACGCGTCGGCGATGGCCGACCTCAAGCAGATGGTCGAGTCGGAGCCCAGCGACGGCGTGGGCGCCGAGCTCGACGCCCTGCCGCCCGACGCGGACGACGCCACCCGCCAGCGGATCGCCGAGGCCCTCGCGCCGGAGATCGCCCGGAACCTCACCGACTACCCGTGGCTGCTGCACCCGGACGCGCACCTGTCGAAGGGGCCGCGCGTCACGCAGGAGACGTTCCTCGAGACCGTCACCGAGCTCTACAACGGCGCGCAGCTCGACGTGATCGCGCGCGCGAGCGTGCTCGCGGCGGAGCTGGCGGGCGTGCGGCCGGCCGCGTCGGGCACGACGAGCGCGGGTGGCGCCGCCGCCGACTGAGGCGCCGGCGCACGGGTGTGCTCACGGCGGTCGCCTACCGCGCAGTGCCGGTCGCCTACCGCGTGGTGCCCGCGGCCGTCCGCGCGAAGCGCTCCGCGAGCCGCCCGAACGCCTCCGCGAGCTCGGGCGGACCCACCACGTCGACGTCCGCGTCGAACCGGGCGAGCGAGGCTGCGAGCCCGACCCAGGACCACGCGCCGAGCACGACACGGCAGCGCCCCGACCCGAGGTCCTGCACGACACCGTCGGGGACGTACGGCGCGACGTCCGCCGCGGAGGCGTGCACGACGACCTCGCCCTGGCAGGGCCACTCCGCGCCGGTGTCGCTCGCCGCCGCGTGGCCTCCCGCGGCGGCGCCCTCCGCCCCGCTCCCCGTCCCGTCGTCGTCCCCGGCGTTCTCCCGCCGTCGCCCGCCCGCCGCTCCCGGCTCCGGCACTCCTCGGAACCGCCCGGTCAGGTACCGGTCGACGTCCCCGCCGGGCACCTCGCGCGGCGTGAACCGTGCGCCGCCGGGGCTGCGCGGGGTCAGGCGGTCGACGCGGAACGTGCGCCAGTCGTCACGGTCGAGGTCCCACGCGACGAGGTACCAGCGGCCCGCGCGCGCGACGAGGTGGTGCGGCTCGACCCGGCGCGGCGGACCGGGCTCGGCGGCGGCGGGCGCACCCGGCGCGCGGTGGTCGAGGCGCAGGACCTCGCGTGCGCCGATCGCCGCGCTGACCGCGGACAGGACGGCCGGGTCGACGGGCTCGCCGTGCACGGGTGCGGACGCGTGCACGTGCAGCGCGTCCACGCGGTGCCGCAGCCGGACCGGGAGGAGCTGCCGTACGGTGCGCAGCGCCCGGGCCGCGGCCTCCTCGACACCGGCGCCCGACGCCGCGGCGGTCTGCAGCGCGACGGCGAGCGCGACCGCCTGCTCGTCGTCGAACAGCAGCGGCGGCAGGGACGCCCCGGCGTCGAGGCGGTAGCCGCCCTCGCGCCCGCGCGTGCTCGTGATCGGGTAGCCGAGCTCCCGCAGGCGGTCGACGTCGCGCCGGACGGTGCGGTCGGTCACCTCGAGGCGGTCCGCGAGCGTCGCGGCGGGCCAGTCGCGCCGCGTCTGCAGCAGCGACAGGAGCGACAGGAGGCGCGAGGACGTCGTGGGCACGGGATCCAGTGTGCCGCGATATCCGGACCCGTCCTGTCCGGATGACTTGGGACGGTGTGCGTGCGCCGCCCGAACCGGGTGCCGCACCCACAGCACCCACCACCACGAGGAGCCGGAATGTCGATCACCACCACGACCCACATCAACCTGCGCGGCGACGCCCGCGCCGCGCTCGAGCTCTACCGCGACGTGTTCGGCGGCGAGCTGACCGTCGTCACCTACGGCGACGCGCACGCCGCCCAGGACCCCGCCGAGGCCGACCAGGTGATGTGGGGTCAGGTCGTCTCGCCCGACGGCTTCCACGTCATGGCCTACGACGTCCCGGCCGCGCAGCCGTGGTCGCCGGGGGAGAACCCCTACTTCGTCTCCGTGCGCGGCGCGTCGGCCGACGAGATCAGCGGGCTGTGGGAGCGGCTCAGCGCGCGCTCCACGGTGGTCGTGCCGCTCGCGCCGGCCGGCTGGGCGCCGCTGTACGGGATGCTGCGCGACCCGTTCGGGGTCGTCTGGGTGCTCGACGTCGCGGTCGCGTACGACGCGTCCTGACGTGCGCGGCCCGTCACCCGGGAGGCCCGTCGCCCCCGGGTGACGGGCCGCTGGGCCGGTCGGGCTCTCCGCCGGGCGGTCCCGGGCGGCCCCGTCACGCGACCGCGACGGCGCGGGGAGCCGCCTCGTCGCGCCCGTGGTGTCGTGGCCGGCGCCGTCAGCTCCGCGCGCGCAGCGTCGGGACGCCCGGGCCGGCGAGCTCGTCGCAGTACACCGAGCGGCCGGTCATCGCCATGACCAGCGCGAGCGTCGAGCCCGAGACCTCCGGCCCCGCGCCCGCCGTGAAGCCGCCGTCCGTCGCCACGAGCCGCAGCCCGCGCACCCGGCGCCGCGCGACCACGACCTGGTCGGTGCTCGCGTAGTACCGCGCGACCGCGTCGAGGACGTCCGCGGGGTACGCGCGCACGATCCCGAGGGGACGCCGGATGTCCTCACCGTGCACCACCGCCTCGCCCAGGATCGCGAGCCGGGGGAGCGGTGGCGTCGTCGTGCTCGTGACGACGCGCTCGAACCGTGCGAACGTCTCGGCGGGCGACGAGCCGAGCTGCTCGGCGAGGCGCAGCGCGACCTGCGCGTCGAAGTCGAAGCGGCAGCGCACCACCCCGGCGAACCACCGCAGGCCCCCGAGGCTCGCGGCGGCCGTCAGGTGCGCGAGCACCTCACGGACGGTCAGCCCCGCGCACAGCGACGGCGTGGCCCAGCGGTCGTCGTCGAGGTCGCGGAGGTCGTCGGCGAGGGCGGCGCGCTCGGCGTGGATGAGCTCCCAGGTCCGGGCGGTCGTCGTGGTCACGCTGCAGGGAACCACGTGCGTCGCCGGTCGCGCGCGGTGCGGCAGCGCGGCGGGTGCCGGGAGAGCGCTCGTGGGGGACCGGCTCGGGGGTCGCCCGGCTCGCGGGCGTTGCTAGCCTCGCCCGGTGACCCGAGCCCGGTGCGCGCGATGAGCGACGTCCTCGACGACCTCCGGCGCCACCCCGACCTGGAGGCGCCGAACCTGCACGCGGTCGACGCGACCGACCGGCTCGTGCTCGACGAGGCGGCGCCGGCACTCGCGGCGCTCGGGGACGCGCCGGGCGGCGGTGTCGTCGTGATCGGCGACCGCTACGGCGCGCTGACGCTCGGCGCCATCGCGCGGCACGGCGTCACGGGGGTCCGCACGCACCAGGACCGACTCACGGGCGAGCGTGCCCTGCACGCCAACGCCGAGCGGCTGGGTCTCGGCGGGTTCACGTCGCACGAGCTGGGCCCGGCGCTGGTCGGGGGCGCGCGGCTCGTGCTGCTGCAGCTCCCGCGCTCGCTCGACGCGCTCGACGAGGTCGCCGCGCTGGTCGCCGAGCACGCCGACCCGTCCGTCGTCGTGGTCGCGGGCGGGCGCCTCAAGCACATGACGACCGCGATGAACGACGTGCTCGGGCGGCACCTGGCCACCGTCGAGGCGCGCCTGGCGCGGCAGAAGTCCCGCGTCCTCGTCGCGTCCCACCCGCGGGCGGCGGGCGAGCGACCGCACCGTCGCTGGCCCGAGCGCGCCGAGCACCGCGACCTCGGGATCACGGTGTGCGCGCACGGCGGGGCGTTCGCGGGCACGAGCATCGACATCGGCACCCGCGCGCTCCTCGCGCAGCTCGACGCGGTGGCGCTCGCGGACGGCACCGCGGTCGACCTCGGGTGCGGCACCGGGGTGCTCGCGGTGGCGCTGGCCCGGCTCCGGCCCGCGCTCAGCATCACGGCGACCGACGAGTCGGCAGCGGCCGTGGCGTCGGCGCGCGCGACCGTCGAGGCGAACGGGGTCGCGGACCGGGTCACCGTCGTCCGTGCCGACGCCGCGGGCGCGCTGCCCGACGCGTCCGTCGACCTCGTGCTGCTCAACCCCCCGTTCCACGTCGGCGCTGCGGTGCACGACGGCGTCGCCCGCGCGCTGTTCGCCGACGCCGCCCGGGTGCTGCGGCCGGGCGGCGAGCTGTGGGCGGTGTGGAACTCGCACCTGCGCTACCGCCCGGCGCTCGAGAGCGTCGTCGGGCCGACCCGCCAGGTCGCACGCGACCCCAAGTTCACCGTGACGGTCTCGACCCGGCGGGACGCGCCGGCGCCCCGGACCGGCCGGACCCGGCCCGGGGCGGCCGCCGAGCCCACGGAGGAGAGCCCATGAGCACGACGGACGGCGCCGCGTCGGGCGGCGTGCCCCTCACCCCGCGTATCGGCCGGCCCGCGCTGGGCGCCCTCGCGCACGTCGGCATCACGACGCTCGACGAGGTCGCCCGGCTGAGCGAGGCCGAGCTCCTCGCGCTGCACGGCGTGGGCCCCAAGGCGGTGCGGCTGCTGCGCGAGTCGCTCGCGGCCGAGGGGCTGTCGCTGCGCGACGACGGCTGAGCCGCGCCTGCGCGCGCCGGCCGCAACTCCGGCCAGCCTCCGCGCGACCCCCGTCCGCCCGGCGCGACGCCGGTCTGCTCGGCGCCGCGGGCCCCCGGCGCTCAGCCCTGCTGTGGCGGGTCCTCGCCGACGAGCCCGTCGACGGCCTCCCGCAGCAGGTCCGCGTGGCCGAGGTGCCGGGCGTACTCGTCGTGCAGGTCGACGAGCACGCGGCGCAGGTTCGGGCCGTCGTCGCCCCACAGCGGCGAGCGCGTGCGCTGGTCGAGACCACCGTCCGCGAGCGCCGCCGCCCAGGCCGCGCGCGACCGGGTCACCGCGCCGCGCCAGAGCGCGTAGAGCTCCTCGGGGGAGTCGTCGGCGGCGGAGGTCCAGACCCACTGCGGGTCCTCGGGGTCCGCGGTCTCCCAGGGTGGTCCGAGGCGCTGCAGGCGTTCGCCGTGCGCGCTGGGGCTGCCGGTCACGTCGAGGACCGTGTACGTGTCCTCGACGAGCGCGAGGTGCTTGAGCAGGCCGCCGAGCGTCATGGTCGACGGCGGCTGGCGGCGGTTCAGGGCCTCGGCGTCGAGCCCGCCGGTCTTCCACGCGAACGTCGAGCGGGAGCGGTCGAGCGCGAACAGCAGCATCTCGACCTCGCCGGCCGTCATCGACGGCTCCTCGACGCGGAACAGGTCCTCGGTCTCGGTCATGGGGCGTCTCCTCGGTGTGCGGTGAGCGGTGAGCGGTGAGCGGTGAGCGGTGCGTGTCGGGTGAGGCGTGAGCCGGTGCGCACGTCCGACGTCCGCCGGACGTGGCCCTCCGCCGAGCCACGTCACCGACGCTAGGGTCGGTTCCGGACGATCGGCTTCCGGATCGGAGAGCAGTCCCATGACGGCCGACGACAGCCCCACCGCACGCGCGCTGCTCACCCTCGAGCTGCTGCAGGACACCCCGGGCCTGACCGCCGACCGGCTCGCGGCGCGGCTCGGCGTGAGCGAGCGTGCCGCCCGCCGCTACGTCGGGATCCTGCGTGAGGCCGGCATCCCGGTCGAGTCGGTCCGCGGCCCGTACGGCGGCTACCGGGTCGGCCGGGGGCTGCGCGCCGCACCGCTCCGGTTCACCGACGCCGAGGCGCTCGCGCTCGTCATGGCCGTGCTCGACGGCCACCACGACGCCGACGACCCCGCCGACCCCGTCGGCCGGGCGCTCGACAAGATCCTGCGCGCGCTGCCCGGGCCCGCCGCCGCGCAGGCCACGGCCGTGCGCCGGACCGCCGCGGCGGCACCGGACCGCGCCGCCGCCCGACCCGATCCTGCGACGGCGAGCGCGCTCGTGCACGCGTGCGCCGACCGCCGGCCCGTCCGGGTCGGCTACCGGTCCGAGGCCGGGAACGCGTGGGACACCGAGGTGGACCCGTGGGCCGTCGTGGTCCGGCACGGCCGCTGGTACCTCGTCTGCCGGTCGCACCGGGCCGACGCCGTGCGCGCGTACCGGGTCGATCGGGTCGGGGCGGTCGAGGTGCTGCCCGGGACGTTCGTGCCGCCCGACGACCTCGACCCCGTCGCGCTCCTGGACGAGCACCTCGCGGCGGGCTGGGAGTACGCGGCGGAGGTCGTGATCGACGAGCCCGTCGACCGCGTGCGGCGCCGGCTGCCCCGCGCGCTGGGCCGCCTCGACGCCGTGGACGACGCCACGACCCGGCTGACGGGCACCACGAGCAACCCGTACTGGTACGCCGAGCAGCTGGCGGTCCTGCCGGTGCCGTTCCGGGTGCTCGGCGGACCTGAGCTGCGCGCGACGGTCGGGGCGCTCGGACGGCGGCTGAGCGCGGCGGTCGCCGACGACGCGCCCGCGGCGGCGGGGGACGAGGCTGCCACGGCGGCTGACGAGGCCGCGGTGGGGGACGACGCGCCCACGGCGGCGGCTGACGAGGCCGCGGCGGGCCACCCCGGCGCCATCCCGGACAGCGGCCCACCGCCGGGCACCCGCGACGACGCCGGCCCCGGGAACGTCGTGGACGACGACCCCGGGACCGGCGCAGCGGTGTGAGCGACGGTCCTCAGGTCACCGCGACCTGGAACCAGCCGCCGGCCCAGCCGCCGCTGCCGTCCCACCACGTGCTCCACACGCGGGAGTCGGTGCCGACGGTGAAGACGTCCAGGTGCTCGGCGACCCGGGAGATCGCGGCGACCTGACCGCCGGGCTTGCCGACGCCTCCCGCGACGTTGAACCACCCGGCCCAGCCGGACGACTCGTTCCACCACGTGCTGTAGACGCGGTTGTCGGTGCCGATCACGAACAGGTCGAGGTGGTCGGAGTACCGCGTGACCGCCGTGACAGGCGACCCGGCGGAGGCGACCCCGCCGGACACCTGGAACCACGAGCCCCAGCCGGACCGGGCGTTCCACCAGGTCGAGACGATCTTCCCGTCCGACGCGGTCGTGAACAGGTCGAGCTGGTCGGGGTGCCGGGCGACGACCGTGACCGTGGAGTCGGGCCGGGCGACCTGCCCGCCGACCTGGAACCAGCCGGACCAGCCGGACCGCTCGTCCCACCAGGTGCTCCACACGCGGTTGTCGGTCCCGACGGTGAAGACGTCGAGGTGGAACGGGTACCGCGCGACCGCCGTGACGGTCGCTCCCGCGGCGGCGACGCCGCCCCCGAGCTGGAACCACTCCGCCCACCCCGAGCGCACGTCCCACCACGTCGACATGACGCGGCCGTCCGACGCCGTCGTGAACAGGTCGAGGTGGTCCGCGTACCGGCTCACGACGTTGACCGTCGAGCCGGGCCGGGCCACGAGCGACCCGATCCGGAACCAGCCGGACCAGCCGGTCGACTGGTCCCACCACGCGCTCCAGACCCGGTTGTCGGTGCCCACGACGAACAGGTCGAGGTGCCCCGCGTACCGGGCGACCGACGTGACCGGCGACCCGGCGCCGCCCGGCGAGGCGAACCCGCCGGAGACGTGGAACCAGCCCGCCCAGCCGACCGACTGGTCCCACCAGTCGCTCATGGTGCGCCCGTCGGACGCGACCGCGAACACGTCGAGGTGCTCGGGGTAGCGCGCGACGACCGAGATCGGGGTGCGGGCGCGCGCGTCGAGCACCGAGAGCGGCCAGAGCCGGTTCCAGATGACCTGGCGGCAGACCCGGCAGAACGGCACGCTCAGGTTCCGCATCTTGCAGTCGTGCTCGGGCCGGTACGCGCCGCAGTGGTAGTAGTGCGCGCCCTCGAACGCCCCCACGGTGCCGGCGGGGACGGTGCTCGGCCGCGAGTCGACCGTCGAGCAGTCCGGGTTGGACATCGTGGGGATCGCCGTCGCCGCGTCGACCGCCCACGCCCACTTGAGCGTGGCCCGGGTGTTCCGGATCGTCACGTTCGGCTCGGACGGCTCGGTCGCCGGGTGGTGGTCGTGCCCGGTCTCGTCGCCGCCCGCGTAGTACGGGTACTCGTCGGCCAGGCCGAACGCGGTGTGCCCCATCTCGTGGATCGCGATCTCGGTCGCCCCGCCCGCGAGCGAGTACGTGCCGACCGAGCCGCCGGCCCCGCCGTAGACCGTCGAGTTCACGACGACGAGCACGGTGGTGACCTCGGGGACCTGCGCGGCGGCGACCGTCAGTGCGGTCGTGGCGTTCACCAGCAGGAGCCGGCGGATGCCGTTGCCGCCGAAGGTCGCGTCGAAGTAGGTCCGGACGACGGCGCCGGTCCCGCCTGCGGACGCCGGGTCGTCGGCCCCCGAGTCGGTCGAGGCGACGTTGACCCGGAACACGTTGAGCGCCGGGCGCAGCTCGTCGAACGGGGCGGTGCCCGTGAACGCGGTCACGAACGCGGCCGCCGCGGTGTTGAACGCCGCCTGCTCGCCCGCCGTGAAGCCCTCGGCGAGGAGGACGACGTTGAAGGCCCGGTTGCGGGGCTGGTTGCCGAAGATCTGGGTGACACCCTGGACGGTGCCGTCGGAGGTCGTCATGGTCGCCGCCCCCTCAGCCCAGCTCGACGGGGAAGGTGGCGAGCTCGGTCGCGCGGGCCCGGGGCGCCAGGGACGGCGCGGGCGCGGCGCCCTCGGCCCCCTCGGCCGGACCGGCCGCTGCGGGCGGGACCCGCAGGACCGAGACCTGCGCCGCGCGGTCGGCGGCGGGGAGCACCACGGTGAACGCGCCGCGCGGGCGCTCCACCTCGGTGCGGGTGATGGGCTCGCCGGGCTCCTCGGGGAAGACCTCGAGGCTGTTGCCGAGCTCGCCGCGGACGGGCACGGCCGCAAGCGGCGCACCGTCGGCGCCACGCACCTCGACGTAGTGGCCGGGCGGCAGCGCGCGCTCCTGGTGCAGGTCGAAGCCGGTGACGGCGACGTCGACGCGCTGCTGGGACACGAGGCGGACGTCGTCGCCGTCGTACTCGAAGATGAAGCGGACCGCGCCCCCGGGTGGAGGCACGGACTCGTCGGACTCGCTCATGGGGTGTTCCTCGTCTCTGAGGTCCTGCGGAGGGTTCCCGCCCCGGACGGGGGCGGGCGGTCACGCGGGAGGACGGGACGGGCGTGGCGGAGATACGCGGTGCCGACGCCGCGCGGCACCGCGTGCCCCAAGAGGCGGCGGCCGGGGCCTCCCCTGAGGCACCATGAGGCGGTGCCGCCAGTGCCCCCGTCACGTGCGGATGTCGAGGCCCGGTTCGTCGCCCTGCTGTCGGGCGCCGAGTCGCGCGACGCCGTCGACCGGTGGGCGGCGCGGCATGTCCGCTCCGACGTGGTCGTCGGCGACGACGCCGTCCGGTGGGCGCTGGACGTGCTGCACGGCATCGATCTCCGGCACGGACCCGACGGCCCCGACCTGCACGACGACACCCAGGTCGCCGAGTGGCTGCGGGAGTTCCGGGAGCGCTGCGCCTCCGGCCACGCCGAGGACACCGGTGAGGAGCGCGGCGCCGAGCCGGAGGTGACGTGGTCGGCGACGTCCCCGCGGTCCGGGCGGCTGGGTCGGCCCACCAGGTCGGGCCTGCGCGACGTGGCCGAGCGCTGGGCGCAGCTGCGCGAGCGCGGCGAGGGCTACCTGGAGCTCGAGCGGGACGACGGCTCTCCGCTCCTCACCGTCGGCTTCCTGGGTGACCTGGCCGTCGTCCACCTGCTCTCGGCGGACTGCGAGCGCTCGTCCCTGCTCATGGGGGACGGCACCGAGGCGTGGTCCACGCCCGTCGAGGTGCTGATCATCGACGAGCTCGCCGTGTTCTCCGGAGCGGTCGCGCAGCACGTCGACCGCGCGTGGGCGCTCGCTCAGGAGTTCGCCCGGCACGGGGATCCGGCTCGGCTGGGGGAGTGGTACGACCTGTAGCCGCCGTCGGGCACCGTCCGTCAGACCACCGCGTCCGGGGCGACGAGCCCCGCGAGCCACGTCCGCCACGCGGGCCGGACCAGCGCCGCGAGCGCGGCGTACCCCTCGCCCCCGGGGTGGGCGCCGTCGGCGTCGTGCACCTGCGTCATCCACGGCCCCGCCGCCCGGAGCGGGCCCAGCACCCCCACGGCCGTGGCCCCGTGGGCCTCGGCCTCGGCGCGCAGCCGGGCGTCGACCTCGGCCACCCGCGCGTTCACGCGCTCGTCCGCGATCGGCGGCGGCCCGACGACGAGCACGTCCAGTCCCGCCGACGCGGCGCCGACCAGCAGCGCCCGCAGGTTCGCCACGGTGTCGTCGAGCGCCACCCGGGGCCCGCCGTCGTCGCCGTCCGTCGCGTCGTTGACCCCGAACGACACCACGAGCCCCGTGCGCCCGGCGCGGGGCAGCCGCGCGGTCGTCTCGCGCTCCCACCGGGCCAGCACGTCGGCGGAGGTGTTGCGGCGCACGCCGAGCGGATACGCGGTGAGGTCGGTCCCGCGGGCGCGGGCGTCGGCGACGAGGCGCGTCGTCCAGCCGAGGCCGGTCGGGTCGCCCACGCCCGCGACGAACGAGTCGCCGAGGAACACCACGGTGACCGGCCCGGGCGCTGCGGCGGCGGTGGTCGGCGCCCCGCTCACGCCGGCAGCGCCCGGGCCGTCGCGGCGAGCCGCACACCGAACGCGACGAGCACGGCGCCGGTCACCCGGTCCGTCACGCGCGCGACGACCTCGCCGGACAGCCACCGGGACGCGAATCCGGTCGCGAGGATGATCGCGGTGAACCACGCCATGCCGAGCACGTTGTGGACCGCGGCGAGCAGCACGCCCATGAGCAGCGGCGAGACCCCGTCGGGCACGAACTGCGGGATCGTCGCGAGGTAGAAGACGCCGACCTTCGGGTTGAGCAGGTTCGTGCCGAGCCCCATCAGGAACGCCCGCCGCACCGACCCGCGCGGCTCCGGCGCAGCTGCGGCGCCACCCGGCTCACCGCCGTCGGCGGCCGGGCGTCGGCGCAGGCTCGACCACAGCAGCTGCGCCCCGAGCACCACCATGTACGCCGCACCGGCGAGCGTCAGCACGGTGTACGCGGTGCGCGACGCCGCGAGCAGCGCCGACGCCCCGACGGCCGCCGCGACGCCCCAGGCGAAGCACCCGGCGTTGATGCCCGCGCCCGCGGCGAACGCGTGCGCCCGCCCGCGGCTGATCGCCGAGCGGAGCACGAGCGCGGTGTCGAGCCCGGGGACGATCGTCAGGAGGCCCGCCACCAGGGCGAACGAGAGCACGGCCTGCGTCACGGTCATGCGCGGCAGGGTAGCGAGGGCCGCGGCGCGCGCACCGGCGGACGGGCCCGCGTGGACACGGGCGGCTGCGGCACCATCGTGGGGTGCCGGTTCTCGTCGCCCCCGAGCTCCCTCCCGGTCGCCTCGCGCGCCTGACCCAGCCGACCCTGGTGGCGGCGTCGCCCACGGGGCCGCTGACCGTGCGCCCGTGGGGACCCGACGACGTGCCCGCCGTCGTCGACGCCTACGCGGACCCCGCGATCCAGCAGTGGCACGTGCGCTCGATGACCCCGGCGGAGGCGAGCGCGTGGGTCGCGCACTGGCCCGGGCGGTGGGCCGACGAGTCCGGTGCCGGGTGGGCCGTCGAGGTCGATGGCGCGGTCGCCGGACAGGTCAGCCTGCGGCGCCTCACGCTCGCCGAGGCGTGGGCCGAGATCTCCTACTGGGTCCTCCCGCACGCGCGCGGACGCGGCATCGCCCCGGCGGCGCTCGACGCCGTGACCGGCTGGCTCCTCGCCGAGGTCGGCATCCTCCGCGCGTCGCTCGCGCACTCGACCCGCAACCCCGCGTCGTGCCGGGTCGCGACGAAGGCCGGCTACCTGCCCGAGGGGACGCTGCGCCGCCAGGCCCGCCACGCGGACGGCTGGCACGACATGCACGTGCACGCGCGGCTGGCGGACGCCTGACGCCTGACGCCTGACGCCTGACGCCTGACGCCTGACGCCTGACGCCTGACGCCTGACGCCTGACGTCTGACGCCCCGCGCCTGACGCCCGCCCGGACGCCGGACACCTGACGCCGGACGCCGGACACCGTCACGCCCTCACGCGCGACCAGACCCCCGACTCGTCCCGTTCCCACGCCTCCGCCGGCTGCCGAGGGCCGGGGACGTCCACGAGCCAGTACGTGCAGTCCGGGTCCCACCCGGCCAGCGTGGTGGCGCGTCCGTCGCCGAGCGGCAGCGCGCGGCCGGCATTGGTGAGGTAGCCGCCGACCGTGAGGTGCACGGCGTCGACCTCGCGCGCGACCGCGGACCAGTCGGGCAGGACCCAGCGCGTGCTCGTGCCGGTCGTCCGGTACCAGTCGTGGCGTCGCGACGCGGTGACGTCGAGCGGGTGGCGCCGGCACAGGTCGAGCCACGCCTCCGGGGTGTCGAGCTCGAGCACCACGGCGTCCGCCGGAGGGTCGACCCGCTGCGTCGCGGCCCGGTCCGCGCCGTCGGCGTCCTCCGCGAGGTGGAGGCCCACGGGGCCGCCGGCACCGAGCGCGCGCGTCGTCCGGGTCAGCTCGCGCGGTGGCGTCGACCACCACTCCCCGCTCCACGACGCCCGAGGGTCCGCGGGGCGCTCGCGGGCGGCGCGGGCCTCGTCCTCGACGGTCCCGGCGCGCCACCGGGCGAGCCGGCGGGCTGCGCCGCCCG
>NZ_JBFTER010000042.1:0-38096 GCF_047229345.1 Cellulomonas jepli
CTCGGTTCTCGCCGGCGCGACGGCGGTCCTCGTGGACGACGACGCGCGCACGGGCGGGTCGCTCGTGGACGCCCTGCCCGGCGACGTCGTCGCGCAGGCGGCGTGGAAGGCGGACCCCGCGCTGCGCGGCTCCGGCTGGGACGGCACCGGTGACCTGTTCGCCTGGCTCGCGCGCACGGTCCCCGAGCTCGGCACCGCCCCGCAGCCCGCGCCCGGGTTCGTGTGGGACCCCAAGCGCTTCAGCGAGGCGGACCTGCAGCCCGTCGAGAGCGTCGACCTGCCCCCGCTGCAGCGCCAGGTCGTCGAGGTCACCGACATCCCGAACCTGCCGACCGAGCGCTACCGGGTGCTGCTCACGGCGCTCGCGGACGACGTCCGCACGACCCCGTTCGTGCGGCCCGAGACCGCCCGGCGCGTGCGCGACGCGTGCCAGGCCGCGGGCGAGGCGATCGGCCGCGCGTCCGTCAACACGGTGATCTCCGGCGTGCTGTTCGCGGGCCTCGACCTCACCACGAAGCCGAGTGCGGTCGAGCTCGCGCAGACGTGGGCGGACAACGTCGTCGGGCTGTGCCGGGGTGCGCGCATGGAGCTCGGTCCCGCGGACGTCGCGGCGATCCGGGCGTGGGTGGGCGGCGGACTGGTCCCGCGCTGACACCCCGGCAGGCCCGCGAGCCAAACCGCTGGACTCCCCCGGCGCCGGTCCGCACCATGGGCGGGTGACGACGACGCCGCCCGAGGACACCGCGGGCCACGACCACGGGACGGGCGCGCACGACGGCGCCGCACCACCCGGGGGCCCGGCGGTGGCCGAGGCCGTCGCCCCGGCCGAGGAGGAGCGCCCCGGCTGGCGGCGCGACGTGACGGTCTTCCTCACGGGCCAGACGGTGTCGCTGCTCGGCTCGATGCTCGTGCAGTACGCGGTCATGTGGCACCTGACCCTCACGACGCAGTCGGGCACGGTCCTGGCCGTGTCGTCGGTCGTCGGGTTCCTCCCGCAGGCCGTCGTGTCGGTGTTCGGCGGCGTGTGGGCGGACCGGCTCGACCGCCGGGCGCTGATCGTCGGGGCGGACGCCACGATCGCCGTCACGACCCTCGCGCTCGCGCTGCTCATGATGGGCGGGGCCGACGACCTGTGGCTCATCTACCTGACGCTCGCGATCCGCTCGGCGGGCGCCGGCATCCAGACGCCCGCGGTCGGCGCCCTCCTGCCGCAGATCGTCCCCACGAGCAGGCTCATGCGGGTCAACGGGATCAACGGCACCATCCAGGCGGCGCTCATGCTGCTCGCGCCCGCCGCCGCGGCGGCGCTCTACGCGAGCTGGGACATCGTCGCGATCTTCTTCGTCGACGTCGTGACCGCGGTCGTCGGGATCGCGCTGCTGCTCACGATCCGGGTGCCGCGCCTCGTGCGGTCGGACGTCGACGCACCCGTCGGGTACTTCGACGACCTCGCCGCCGGCTTCCGGTACGTCGCGCACCACGCGTTCGTGCGCTGGGTGCTCGGGCTCTTCGCCGTCGTGTTCGTGCTCATCGTCGCGCCGTCGTACCTCACGCCGCTCATGGTCGTGCGGACCTTCGGCGACGAGGTCTGGAAGCTCACCGTCAACGAGATCGCGTTCAGCGTCGGGATGATGCTCGGCGGCGGCGCGGTCGCCGCGTGGGGCGGGAACGCGAACCGGATGGCCCTGCTGCTGCGCTCGACGCTCGTGTTCGGGGTGCTCTCGGTCGCGATGGGGCTGTCGACGAACATGTGGGTGTTCTTCAGCCTGATGTTCGCCCTCGGGCTCGCGGTGCCGTTCTTCTCGACGCCGTCGACGACCGTGCTGCAGGAGACGGTCGAGCCCGAGATGCAGGGCCGGGTGTTCGGGTTCGTCGGCATCGTCATGGCGCTCGCGATGCCGGTCGGGATGGCGGTGTTCGGGCCGCTCGCCGACCGCTTCCGCGTCGAGCAGCTGCTGGTCGCGGCCGGGGTCGCGCTGTTCGCGGTCGTGGGGCTCGCGATGGCGCTGCCGAGCGGCCGCCGGTCGATCGCGGCAGCGGGCGCGCGCGCGACGTCGGACGCCTGAGCGGCGACTCCCCCGCTACCGGCCGCTGGAGGACGCGGTTCGCGACGGGCGCCGGAGCTCAGCGCGACGACCCCCGGAGCACCCGCACGACCGCGGCACCGGTCCGGCGACCGGAGACCAGGGCACCCTGAGACGACGCCGTGTCGCGGTGGTCGCCGCACACGAACAGCGCGTCGCCGAGGTGCACGGGACGCCGGGTCGAGAGCGGTGGGGGCTGCACGGGCAGCGCCGCCGGGATCTCGTGGCGCGCGACCTCGCGCCACCCGGACGTGCCGGTGCCGAGCATCTCCCCGGCCTGGCGGCGCACGTCCGCCTCGGCGGGTGCCGTGCCCCGCAGCAGCGACGTGACCTGGACGAGGCCCTGCCCCGGCGGCGCGTACGACGGCGCGGCGGCGCTCATCACCGCGGCGTTGACCACCGGGCCGCGGCGGCGCCCGTCCACGACGACGACCGGCCGGGCGTCCGGCGGCTCGTCGGTCGCGTACCACCACGTGACGAGCCCCTTCATGGCGGGCACCGCGACGCCCGTGAGCGTCGCGGCCGAGGGTGCGTCGGTCGCGACGACGACCGCCCGCGCCGTGAGCGCGCCGGCGGCGGTGCGGACCCGGTGCCCGCCGGGGACCGCGTCGACCCGCTCGACGGCGTGCCGCAGCCGGACGTCGGGCAGGCCGCGCGCGAGCTGTGCGGGGAACGCGCCCATGCCGGCGGCGGGCACGCCCGGGGTACCGAGCAGGAACATGCGCACGAGCAGCCGGACGAACAGGGTCGACGACGAGCCGTCGTCCTCCGCGAGCACGCCGGCCAGGAACGGCTCGAGGACCTCGCGCCGCACCCGCCCGTCGGCGGCGTGCGCGTCGAGCGAGCGTCCCCAGGCGTCGTCCGGCGCGCTCAGCAGCCGGCGCACCGGACCGAGCGAGGGTGCGGCCCAGCGCGCGAGCGCGACGAGCTCGCGTGGGCGCACGTACCCGCTGCGCAGCGTCTCGCGCAGCAGCCGCGGGGCGCGGCGTGGGTCGGCCAGCAGCGCGAGGCCGTCGTCGCGCCGGACCGCCACGCCCGGCAGCAGCGGGCGCAGGTCGAGCGCCGCGACGTCGACGCGTGCCCGGACCGCCGGGTAGGCCGGGTTGAGCACCTGGAACCCGCGGTCGACCGTGAAGCCGTCGAGGTGCTCGGACCGGATGCGCCCGCCGACCTCGCCCGCAGCCTCGAGCACCACGACGCGCAGCCCCCGCTCGTGCAGGGTCCGGGCGCACTCGAGGCCCGCGATCCCGGCACCGACCACCACGACGTCGCAGTCCATCCGGGCAGCGTAGGTCGCGGGCGCTCCGGCGTCGCCACGACGCGAACCGGCACCCGCCGGGGCACGGCGATCTGGTAGACCAGCACGGTGATGCGCACGCACGAGTCGACGACCACCTGGCACGGCGAGCCGGCGGTGCAGGTGACCGGCGGCGGGGGGCTCGTCGCGGTGGTCGTGCCCGGCCGCGGCGCCAAGATCGCGTCGCTGCGCGACTCCTCGGGACGCGAGTGGCTGCTCGGGCCCGGCCCGGACGTGCCGCCGCCCGCACGCGGCCCCGCCTCGTTCACCGACGCCGAGATGTGCGGCTGGGACGAGTGCGTCCCGAACGTCGACGCCGACGTGCTCGACGGCGTCGCGCTCCCCGACCACGGCGAGGCCTGGACGACGCCGTGGACCGCGCAGGACGACGGGTCGTGGGGGTTCGAGAGCCGGCTGCTGCCGTACCGGTTCACGCGCCGGACCGAGCCGACCGCGACGGGGCTCGCGCTCGTCTACACCGCGGAGGCGCGCGGCACCGAACCGGTGCCGTTCCAGTGGGCCGCGCACCCGCAGTTCGCCCCCGGGCCGGGCGCACGCATCGAGCTGCCCGCGGACGCGACGCACGTCGACGGCGTGTACGGGCTCGACGGGCGTGCGCCGTGGACCGACGAGCTGGCCGACGCCGAGCACGTCGAGGCGGGCGAGGCGCTCAAGATCTGGGTCGCGCCGCAGACCCCGGCCTCGTGGGCGGGCGTGCGTGCGGCCGACGGGTCGGTGCTGCGGCTCTCCTGGGACGTCGCCGCCGTGCCCTTCCTGGCGCTCTGGGTCGACGCCGGCATGTTCTCGCGCGAGCGCGTCGTGGCCCTCGAGCCCGCGACCGGCGCCCGGGAGGCCCTCAGCGCGTCGCGCGACGACGGCCGCGCGCAGCTGCTCGAGCCGGGCGTCCCGGTGACGTGGACGGTGCACGTCGAGGTGCTCGCGGCCGCCGGCACGCGCTGACCGACCGGCCGCCCGCCGCCCGCCCGACCCCGCTCCCCGCCACACCGCCCGCGCCTGCGAGCGCCCGGGAGCCGACGCCCAGGAGACCGCGTGACCACGCCCCCCAGCCCCGCGACGCCCGCCGGCCCCGCGACGCCCGCCGGCCCGACCGTCGAGATCGGCACGTCGCCCGGTCAGACGGTGCGCCTCACACTGCTCAGCGCGCTCATGACCGCGGCCTCGGCGGCTCTCGCGGTGCTCGGCGAGGGCGTCGTCGCGGTCGTCGTCGGGTGGGTCGGCGCGCTGTTCTTCGGCTTCTGCGGCCTCGTGTGGGTCCGGCGCGCGCTCGTGCAGCGCGGCGCGGTCGTGACGATCTCCTCCGAGGGCTTCCGTGACGTCCGCGTCGCCCGCGAGACCGTGCCGTGGGCCGACGTGCTCGAGATCTCGACGTGGACGCACTCGGGCCAGCACGTCCTGGTGCTGCGGGTCGCCGACGACGTCTGGGACCGGCTCACGCTCACGACGATCGCGCGGTCGTCGCGCCGGGCGAACCGCGCGCTCGGCGCCGACGGCCTCGCCGTGACCGCGCAGGGTCTGCGCACGTCCTACCCCGAGCTGTTCCGGCTGACGGTGGAGGCGGCGTCCGCCGCGTGGCAGGGCGGCGGGACCGGGTCCGGCGGGCACTGACCGTACGCCCGAGGACGGGCGGGTCCGGCCGACCCGGCCCGGTCCGGTGGGGCACGGTGCGCCGCGGGTCCGCCCCGGTCGCGCCGGCACGGTGCTCCGCGGGTTCAGGCGCCTGGGCAGGCACGGCGCTCCGCGGGTCCGCCCCGGTCGTGCAGGCACGGTGCTCCGCGGGTTCACCCCGGCCGGACGGGCACGGTGCTCCGCGCGTGCGTACCGTCCGAGCATGCCCGCCCCCCGACCTGCCGTCCGGCTCCCCGTCCCCCGCTGGGCCCTCGCGTCCGCGATCGCCGCCCCGGTCGGGATGATCGGCGGCTGGACGGTCGCGGCGGCAGTGCAGGACGACTTCGACCCCGTGCGGGAGACCATCAGCGCGCTCGCCGCCTCGGACGCCACGGCGCCCTGGATCATGACGGCCGGGCTCGCGCTCACCGGCGTCGCGCACGTCGTCACGGCCGCCGGTCTGCGGCCGCTCCCCCGGCTCGCCCGTGCCGTGCACGCCGTCGGCGGGCTCGCGACGCTCGCGGTCGCTGCCCTCGCTGTCGACGCCTTCCCCCACCCGCACGGCGTGGCCGCGGGGATCGGCTTCGGCGCGCTCGCGCTCTGGCCCGCGGCCGCCTGGTGCCCGGGCGCGTCCGGGGTGCGACGGCGCGGGGTCGCTCTCGGCGCAGCGGGCGCGCTCACCGGACTCCTCGTGCTGTTCGTCGCGGAGCTCCAGGGGCTGACCCCCGACGGCGGCGCCGCCACCGGGCTCACCGAGCGGCTCGTCGCGGGCGCGCAGGCGCTGTGGCCGCTCGTCGTCGTGGTCGCGCTGCGGCGCGCGGACGCTCGGGACGGAGCGGACGAGGACCGCCCGGCGCTGCCGGGACGCGCCGCGCTCAGGCGTCGAGGACCACGAGGTGCACGCGCGCGGTCGACCCGGCGCTGAGCCCCTCCGCGGTGCGGACCGCCTTCTTGACCGGCAGGACGTACGTCTTGCGGCCCGAGTCCGGGAAGATCGAGGTGCGCCACGTCGTCGTGCCGACGGTGACCTCGACGCGGAGCGACCCGAAGCCGCGCGCCCGCCCGCCCGCGACGTCGAGCACCTCGTCCGCGACGCCTTCCGGCAGGCTCACGAACGTCCAGCTGTCGCTGCGCGACTGCCACAGCCACAGCTCCGCGTCGAACTCGTAGGTCATGCCCGCCTCCTGGGTCGCCACCGGTGCAGTCCACCACGCACCGAGGACACGCCGTCCGGACGGGGGTCTCTGTGGGCGTCTGCCGTCGCCTACCGGCGTTCGAGCAGCGTGACGACCTCGTAGTGCATCGTCTGCGGGAACATGTCGAGCACCCGCCCCCGCACGGGGACGAGGGACGGCATCTCGGCCAGGTCGCGCGCGAGCGACCCCGAGTGGCAGCTCGAGTACACGACGCTCCGCACCGGCGAGCGCTCGAGCCAGCGCGCGAGGTCGGGCCCGAGACCGCGCCGCGGCGGGTTGACGATCACGACGTCCGGCGCACCGTCGCCGCCGCCCGCCGCGCCCGACCCCAGCGCGAACGCCGTCGCGTCGCGGGCGAGGAACCGTGTGCCGTCGAGGCGGGCCTCGCGCGCACTGACCTCGGCGCTCGCGACCGCCTCGACGCTCGTCTCGATCCCGGTCACGGTGCGGCCCGGCGCCGCGACGTGCAGCGCGAAGCCCCCGACCCCGCAGTACAGGTCCCAGACCGCGGCGGGCGAGCGCTCGTCGACCCAGTCGCGCGCCTGCCGGTACAGCGCGGCGGCGACCTCGGTGTTCGTCTGGAAGAAGCTCTGCGGGCGCAGGTGCAGGTCGAGCCCGTTGACGCGCATGCGCAGCGTCTGCGCGCCGGTCAGCAGGATCTCCCGGTCGCCCTCGACGGTCGCCTTGTGCTCGGGGTGCAGGTTCACCGACACGACGACCACGTGGGGCAGGGCGGCGAGCAGAGCCGGCAGGTGCTTGCGGATCCGGGCCACCGACTCCTGCGAGCGCAGGACGAACCGGATCATCAGCTCGTCGTCGGGCGACTGCGTCACGAGCACGTACTTGAGCTCGCCCGTGCGGCGTGCGACGTCGTAGGGCACGAGCCGGGCCCGCGTCACGAAGTCCGCGAGCACCGGGAGGCTCGCGTGCAGCACCGGCGGGTACAGGGGGCAGTCGCGCAGGTCGACGCCGGCGCCCCCGGGGTCGAGGATCCCGAGCGTCGGGGCGTCGACGGTGCCGCCCGCGACCATCTTGGCCTTGTTCCGGAACCCGGCCTCGACGCTCGCGACCGGCGGGAGCCAGACGAGCTCCGGGCGCGGCCCGAGCACGGCCTGCGCGTGCGCCTGCTTGGCGGCGAGCTGCTCGGGGTACGACTGGTCGAGGAGCGTGCACGACCGGCAACGCTCCGCCACGAAGTACGAGCAGTGCACGGCCCCGACTCTACGGCGCCCGGTCGCCCGTCTCGCTCGGCCCCCGGTCCCGCCGGCCGCCGGCGCCGCCCGGTCGGGGTGCGTGCACCGCTACGTCCCCGCGTTGAGCGTGACCTCGTCGACCGCGCCGCCCTGGAGGTTCCACCGGGCCAGCACGTCCTCGTACTCGCCCGAGGCGAGCACCTCCCCCATGGCGTCCTGCAGCACCGGCGCCAGGCCCTCGTTCGTGCGCGACACCGCGATGCCGAACGGGGCGGGCTCGTGCTGCTCCTCGCTCACGAGCTCGAACGCGCTGCGGCTGCGCGGGTCGCTCGCGAGGTGCGCCGCCGGCGGGTAGTCGACGAGCGTCGCCTGCACCGTGCCCGCGCGCAGCTCGAGCATCGCGTCGGCGGCGGTCAGCGACTGCGTGACGGCGAGCGGCCGGTCGCCGCACGTCTCCTGGAGGCGGCCGGCGAGCAGCTCCTGCGTCGTCCCGGCGCCGACCGACACCGGCCGGCCGCACAGGTCCGCGAGCCCGGTGATCCCGTGCGCGTTGCCGTGCTGCACGAGGATCGCCGTCCCGGCGCGGAAGTAGTCGACGAAGTCCACCTTCGCCTGCCGCTCGACGGTGTCGGTGATCCCCGACATGCCCAGGTCCGCCTCGCCCGCGGCGAGCCGGTCCAGGATCGTCGGGAACTCCGCGGGGAGGAACTCGACGTCCACGCCGAGAACCCGCCCGAGCGCCGCCGCGAGGTCCGCCTCGGAGCCCTCGAGCGTGCGCCCGTCGGCGGCGTAGAACATGACGGGCGCGTAGCCGGCCGACGTCAGCACCGTGAGCGTGCCGTCGTCACGGACGCCGGCGGGGAGCCGGTCGTGGAGCTCCTGGGAGAAGGCGGCCTGCCGCGCCTCGGGCTCCGGCTCGGCGTCGGGAGTGCAGCCGGCGAGGGCGAGCGCGACGAGGGCCGCGGCGGCCGCGGCGGTGGTCCGGCGGAGGACGTGGGTGCTCATGGCGCTACCACCTGGTTCTCGGTGCGGTCGGTGCGGTCGGTGCGGGCGGTGCTGTCCGTGCGGGCGGTGCTGTCGGTGCTCGGCGTGCTCCCGGTGCCCGGCGGCGCCGGGTCGGGCCCGCCGGCGCGGGCGGCGTCGTCGGCGTGGAGCCCGAGCACGTCGGGCCACGGGCCGGGGCGCGCGTAGTGGTACCCCTGCGCGACGTCGCACCCCGCGGCGCGGAGCCACGCACCCGCTGCCGCGTCCTCCACGCCCTCGGCGACGACGACGCAGCCGAGCCCGTGCGCGAGCCCGACGACCGACGCGACGACGGCGCGGTCGGCCTCGGGGTCGGGCGACGCGACGCCCGCGACGAACGCCCGGTCGACCTTGACCTCGGCGAACGGCAGGCGCCGGAGCTGGCGCAGGCTCGTGTACCCCGTGCCGAAGTCGTCGAGCGAGACCCGCACGCCGAGGTCGACGAGCGCGTGCAGGACGGCGCCCGCCTGCTCGGTGTCGGTGCCGAGCGCGCTCTCCGTCACCTCCACCGTGAGCCGACCCGCCGGTGTGCCGGTGCGCTCGAGCAGCTCGGCGACCGTCCCGACGAGCCCGGCGGTGGTGAGGTTGCGCGGCGAGACGTTGACCGCGACGGACAGGTCCCGGCCGTGCTCGGCCCACCGCGCCCGGTCCGCGAGCGCGCGCCCCAGGACCCACGCCGTGAACGGGTCGATGAGGTGCGACTGCTCGAGCGTCGGCAGGAACTCGACCGGCGGGAGCAGCCCGCGCGTCGGGTGCTGCCAGCGCACGAGCGCCTCGAGGCCGACCGCCCGACCGCTCACCAGGTCGACCTGCGGCTGGTAGTGCAGCACGAGCTCGTCACGGTCGAGCGCCGCGGCGAGCTCGCGCATGAGCAGCCCGTGACCCGTCGGCGCCTCGGCGGCCCCGGGCTCGTAGATCACCACGCTCGACGTGCCGCGCTTGCCCCGGTACATCGCGGCGTCCGCGTGCCGCAGCAGCTCGGCGAACGACCCGCCGTGCTGCGGGCTCAGCGCCACGCCGATGCTCGCGTCGATGCGGATCGAGGTGCCGTCGAGGTCGATGTCGGCACCCAGCTCGTCGACGACGCGCGCGAGCAGCCCCTGCGCCTCGTCGGCGGTCGTCACGCCCGGCAGGACGAGCGCGAACTCGTCCCCGCCGATCCGCGCGACGGTGTCGTCGGGACGCAGCGCGCTCTGCAGCCGCCGGGCGACGACCTCGAGCAGCACGTCGCCCGCGTGGTGGCCGAGCGTGTCGTTGACGTCCTTGAACCGGTCGAGGTCGACGAGCGCGAGCGCGCCGTGCGGCTCCGCGCCGCGGTCCGTCATCCGGCGGACGCGCTCGCGCAGCAGCGCACGGTTGGGCAGCCCGGTGAGCTGGTCGTGCGTCGCCTCGTGCTCGCGCTCGGCGGCGTGCTGGCGCAGGCGCCGGGTCGTCGACCACGAGATCGAGGCCAGCACGACGTAGAGCACGAGGAGGCCGCCCGCGAGGCGGCCGTAGGTGCTGCGCAGGCTGGCGTCGAGGTTCTGCTGGATCGGCTCGTACGGCAGCTCGACCTCGAGGACGCCGCTCGCGCGCCCCGCGGTGCTGACGATGATGGGCTGGGTCACGCGCACCACGGTCCCGTCGACGCCGTCCTCGACGAGGCTCGCGACGGGGGTGCCCGCGACGGCGGCCCGGAAGTCAAGTGAGCCCGCCGCCTGCGGGCTCTGGTCCGAGCCGTCGTCGGTGAACAGGACGCGGCCCGACTCGTCGCGCACCCGCAGGTGCACGACCGAGGCGTTGAAGACCGCGAGCTGTGTCGACTCGCCGAGGCGGCGCACGGCGTCCTCCGTGAGCGCCTCGTCCCGGACGGTGCCGTCGAGGTGCGCGTCGCGCAGGGCCGGGCCGATCGCCATCTGCTGGATGACGGCGGCCTGCGCCTTCGCCTGGAGCAGCCCGGTGTTCAGCGCGTCGGAGCGGGCGCCGTTGATCAGGAGCGCGCTGATGCCGACGATCGGCACCAGGCTCGCGGCGGCGTACGTGGCGAACAGTCGGGAGCCGAGCGTCCGCCCCGACGACCCAGGCCCGCTCATGGTGTGCGATTCGGCACAGCGGGCGCCGCGGTGAGCGACGTGGGCGGGTGCAACCTGGACGACGGACCAGAATCACCCGGATGCCCGGGGGCGGCGGAGGTCACCCGAAGGGGTCGTCGCCGCAGGCACCGCACCGCCTCCGGTTGCGGGCGTGCCCCGTTGGCGGTCGGGTAGCGGGGTCACCCGTTCGGACCCCAGGAGGAATCATGGACGGCCAGACCGTCGGGATCATCATCGGCGTCGTCGTGCTGGTGGTGGTCGTCGTGGTGCTGCTCGCGCTGTCGCGCAGGCGCGGCGAGCGAGCGGCCGAGGCGCAGCGCACCAAGGCGCGCGAGATCCGGGAGAAGGCCGAGGCGGACCGCATCGAGGTCCAGCGTCGCGAGGCCCAGGCGGCCCGGGTCGACGCGGAGGCGCGGCTCGCGCAGGCGGAGGCGGACCAGCGGGCGGCCGACGCCGCGGAGCTCCAGGCCGAGGCCCGCCGCCGTGCGGAGCACGCGGAGGGCGCCCGCGCCAAGCTCGACGACCAGCTCGGGCGCGCCGACCGCATCGACCCGGACGTCCCGACGGACGGCCGCCGCACCGAGGGCGGGACCGGCACCGGCGCGCACCGCGCGGACCCGGACGTCGTCGTCGACGAGCACCGCACGGACACCACGCGCTGAGCTCCGGCTCCGCCGCACCGACGGTCGCCCGGTCCGCCCGACGGACCGGGCGACCGGTCCGTCTCCGGCCCGACGGCCGCGCAGGGTGTCCGTTTCGTCCGTTGACCGCGGTTTCCGCCGCCCGTTCAATGGACGAGCGCGCGGTCAACGGCGATCGCGCCACCACCTCGGGGGGCACCGATGACGGTCCGCGCACACCTCGTCCCGGCGGCGGCGACCGCCGCCCTCCTCGCGGCGGTCCTCGTGCCGCCCGCGACCGCGGCGCAGTCACCGCAGTCCGGTCGCGGGGCGGCCTCCGTGGTCGGCGTCGACGTCGTCGCGGAGGTCGGACCGCTCGGCGCAGCCGTCACCGCCGTGGCGATCGAGCTCGACCGCACGGTCAGCGCCCCGTACACGGACCTCGACGAGGCGGCGTTCGCGGTGCAGGCGACGCTCGACGACGTCACCGCGCCCCGCACCGTGACCGACGTGTACCTGAGCGACTCCGCGCAGCCCGGGGAACCGCGCACCCGCGGCCGGGTCGTCGTCGTCGAGCTGTCCGCCGACGACCCGAACGCCGGGGTGCTCTGGTACGACGGCACGCTCAACCACCGGTACGCGCTCGAGGGCGCCTACCTCGTCGAGGTCCTCGACGACGTCGTCGACCGCCGCGGCCGGGTGCTCGTGCGCGAGACGGGCGACGCGCTCGCGAACGACGACGTCGTGATCCCGGTGGTCGACGACTTCGCCGTGCGCGCCACCACCGGGTCCTCGGGCGTGCTGCTGCGCTACGGCCTGTACTCCCCCGGACGCGACCGGTCCCCGGGCTCGCACCACGGGCACCCGTCCGGCGGACGTCCCGGCGAGGGCCCCGACGGGACGCTCTACCCGCTCGTCGTGGCGCTGCACGGCTCGGGCGAGCGCGGCACCGACGGCACGACGCAGCTCCTGGCGAACGAGCTCGGGGTCGCGTTCGCGAAGCCGTCGCGCCAGGCGTCCGACCCGAGCTTCGTGCTCGTGCCGCAGGCGCCGCCGCCGTCGGTCCAGCCGGTCGAGCCGGGCCAGTCGGTGTGGGAGGTCCCGGGGGTGCAGCAGGCCCTGCTCGAGCTCGTGGACCGCGCGATCGCGACGTACCCCGTCGACCCCGACCGCGTGTACCTGACCGGCCTGTCGATGGGCTCGATGGGGACGTTCGACATCCTGCCGAAGCGCCCCGAGCTGTTCGCCGCGGCCCTCCCGGTCACCGGGTACGCGGACCTGGCGTCCGCGCCGGTCCTCAAGGACATCCCGATCTGGGCGACGCACTCGGTCGACGACACGACCGTGCTCTACGACCGCCCCGACTCCGACTGGAACCTGATGGCCGCGATCGAGGCGACCGGGACGCCGGTGACGCGCGACGAGTGGGCCGCGAACCTGCCCGACGAGGAGAACGAGGCGAACGCCCGCGCGCAGTGGGAGCGCGCGGAGGCCGAGGGCAGCCACACGCTGTTCACCACGTGGAGCGCCGGGACGACGCCGGTCAACCCGCACTTCGCGTGGGTGCCGACGTACTCGAACGACGTCATGGTCGACTGGCTGTACAGCCACGTGCGCGGGGAGTGACGCGGCCCGCGCCGTCGGGAGGTCTCAGGCGCCGGTCGCCGCACGTGCGCAGGCCGGCGCCCGGGCGTGCCGGCGACGGGTGGCTACCGGACCTGCGCAGTCGGTGCCGTGCCCGTGCCGAGGACGCCCAGCCCGGACCAGATCCGGTACAGGTCGGCGATCTGCTCCGCGACGCGGCTCCCCTCGTAGCGCGCGACGGCGGCCGCCGCCCGCGCCCCCGCGTGCGCGCGCAGCCCGGGGTCCGCACGCAGCGCACGCAGGTGCCTGACGTACCCGGCGACGTCCGCCGCCTGCAGGTACGCGTCGGGCCGGTCGCCGAAGACCTCCGCGAACACGGGCAGGTCGCTCAGGACGAGCGGCAGCCCCGCGAAGCCCGCCTCGACGGGCGCCATGCCGAAGGTCTCGTGCCGCGAGGGGAACAGGAACACGTCGGCCGCGCGGCAGTACCGGGCGACCTCGGCGCGCGAGAGCTGGCCGGTGAACCGCAGGTTGGCCGGCGCGTCGGCGACGACGCGGCTCATCTCCCCGCGACCGGCCGACGCGGCGCCGAACAGCGTCCCGCCGACCCAGGCGAACCGTGCGTCGGGCAGGGCGCGGGCGCAGTCGGCGAACTCCTGCACGCCCTTGCGCGGCTGCAGCTGCCCGACGCCGAGCACCACGAACTCCTCCGGGCCGAGCCCGAGCGCCGAGCGGGCGCTCGCGCGGTGCGCCGGCGAGCCCTGGAACGGCTCGGCGACGACGGCGTTCGGGACGACCTCGATCGCGGTGCGCACCCCGATCTCCTGGAGCTCGGCCGCGGCGGCCGCGCTGACCGCGAGGATCAGGTGCGCCTGGTTGTAGAACGTCCGCAGGTACGCCGTGAACGCCGGCCCGTACAGCCGGACGCCCACCAGGCTGCCCTCGAGCGAGCCCGGGGTCACGTGCGCGGACACGACGCGTAGCCCCCGGTGCCGCCGGAGCCGGCGCAGGCTCGACGGCCCGAGGGTGTGCACGTGCAGCACGCCGTCGCGCCAGTCCTCGTTGATGCCGACGTCGCAGCCGAGCGCCGCGTGCGCCGCCGCGAGGTCGCAGAACGCGGTGTGCACACCGTGGCCCTGCACCGTGGAGACGCTCTCGGACACGTGGTTGATGCGCAGCAGCGCGGGTTCGCCCAGAGTCACGCACGCACCCTAGGACGCGCACGCCGCCGCCTGGGGTCGTTCGCGTGCCGGTTTCGTGAACACCGGCCGCGGGCGGCGGCCGGTGCACGGCGCCGCCACCCGGGACCGTCCGAAGGTCCTGGTCCCGCGGCCGCACGAGCGACGCACGAGCGTGCGCGGACACCTGTCGGGGCGGGCGACCCTAGGCTGCTCGGGTGCCCGAACCGGAGTCGTCCGTGACCGCGCTCGCCGCGGCGCTGCAGGAGCGTCCCTGGCTGGCTGCGGTCGCCGTCGCCGTGATCCTCGTCCTGCTGCGGCTCTCGCGTCGCCGCCGCGGGCCGACGCCACGTCCGGGTGAGGTCTGGTTCGCCCTGGTGCCGTTCGAGGACCGGCCCGGCGGCAAGGACCGGCCGGTGCTGGTGCTGGCGGTGAGCGCACGCACGTGCCAGGTCGCCTCCATGACGTCCCAGGACAAGAGCGCGCGGTCGGACCACGTGCGTGTGCCGGCGGGCGTCCCGGGGCTGGCGAAGGTGAGCTGGGTCAGCCTGCGGCCCGTGTCCCTGCGCCGCTCGGCGCTGCGCCGCCGGTCGGGCGAGCCCGGCGAGGCGTTCGTCGCCTGGTACCGGGACACCGTGGCCGCGACCGGCGCACCTCGTGCCCGAGGATGAGGTCATGAGCCACGACGCACCCGACCCGACCGTCCCGCAGCCCGCCGCCCCGCGCGGCGACGCCGCACCCGGCTGGTACCCCGACCGTGCGACCCCCGGGGTCGAGCGCTGGTGGGACGGGACGGCATGGGCCGCGCAGACCCGGCCGCTCGAGGGACTCGCACGCCCGCTGGCCCCGGTCGTCCTGAAGAACACACGGGCGACCGCCGGGCTCGTGCTCGGGGTGCTCTCGCTCCTGGTCAACTCCTTCCTGGTCACCTCGATCGCCGCGATCGTGCTGAGCGCGCAGGGCCTGGTGCGGGCCGGTCAGCTCACGGCCGCCGGGTACGCGCCGGTGGGCCGGACCGCCGCGATCGCCGGCCTGGTGCTCGCCGTGATCGGGGCCGGAGGGACCGTGGCGCTCAAGGGCCTGCTGTTCTGACCCGACGCACGTCCGGGAGCCGATGAGTTCCGGCGCCGGGCGGAGTCGGACCCACCAGCGGGCGCGGAGCAGCGCCCCGACGGACGACCACCGACAGGAGCACGGCGATGACCACGACGACCCTCGCGACCCACACCCTCGAGATCCCGGGCGCGACGCTGACCTACGACGTGCGCGGGCCGCTCCCGACGGCCGACGGCACCCCTCCGCTGCTGATGATCGGGCAGCCGATGGACGCGGCCGGCTTCGGCACGCTGGCCTCGTACTTCCCGGACCGCACGGTCGTCACCTACGACCCGCGCGGGCTCGGCCGCAGCGTGCGCCACGACGGCAGCACGGAGCACCACCCGGAGCAGCAGGCCGAGGACCTGCACCTGCTGGTCGCCGCGCTCGGCGCCGGTCCGGTCGAGCTGTTCGGCAGCAGCGGGGGCGCGATCACGGCGATCGCATACCTCACCGCCCACCCGGAGGACCTCGTGCGGGTCGTGGCGCACGAGCCGCCCGTGATCACCGTGCTGCCCGACGCCGAGCAGGCGGAAGCCGTGTTCCGCCGCCTCCGGGACACGTTCGACGCGAAGGGCTGGGGCTGGGGCATGGCGTCGTTCATCGCCATGACGTCGTGGCAGGGCGAGTTCACGCCCGAGGTCCTCGCCGAGGCGCCCGACCCGGCGATGTTCGGCATGCCGGGCGAGGACGACGGCGCCCGCACCGACCCGCTGCTGTCCGGCGCGTCCGACCCGGTCGTCGCCTACCGCCCCGACGTCGAGGCGCTGCGCGCGTCCTCGGTGCCGCTCGTGCTCGCCGCGGGCATCGAGAGCAAGGACACGATGACGTGGCGCACGACGGCGGCGCTCGCCGAGAAGCTCGGCGAGGAGCTCGCGGTGTTCCCGAGCAACCACGGCGGGTTCCTCGGTGACGAGTACGGGATGCCAGGGCAGCCGGAGGCCTTCGCCGCGCGGCTGCGCGAGGTGCTCGCCGCCGGCTGACGGGGTGCGCCCGTGCGGGGGCGTCGGCCCCGGACGTCGGCGGCCCCCGTCGGGGCGCATCGACCCGACGCGGGCCGCGTTGACCCTCGCACGGTGTCAGGGTGTGGGGTCATGGGCATGCGCGACGACCACCTGCTCAGCATCGGGGAGTTCTCCCGGCTGTCCCGGCTCAGCGTCCGCATGCTGCGCTACTACGACGCGCACGGCGTGCTCTCCCCCGCGCACGTCGACCCGGCGTCGGGCTACCGCACCTACTCGGCGCACGCGCTGCGCACGGCGGACTGGGTCCGCACGCTGCGGGACCTCGGCCTGGGCGTCGCCGAGCTGAGCGCGTGCGCCGGCCTCGTCGACGACCCGGCGGGGATGCGCGCGGTGCTCGAGGCGCAGCGCGGCCGGCTCGTGCGGGAGGCCGCCGCGGCGCTCGGTCGCGTCGGCGACGTCGACCGGCTGCTCGCGACGCTCGGGTCCCCGCCGGGGCCCGTCGCGGTGACGCTGCGCCGGCTCCCGGCACGGACGGTCGCGGCGCTGCGCGCGACGATCCCGACCTACGCCGACGAGGGCGTGCTCTGGCAGCGCCTCTACCCCGCGCTCGGGGCAGCCGGGGGCCGCCCGGCCGCGTCGGGGTGGACGGCGGCGGTCCTGCACGACACCGAGTACCGCGAGCGCGACGTCGACGTCGAGGTGCAGTGCGAGGTCACCTCGCCGTTCGCCTCGACCGGCGAGGTGCGCTGCGTCGAGCGGCCCGAGCAGGACGTCGCCGTCGGGGTGCTGCGCGGCCCGTACGACGCCGTCGGGGCGACGATCGGTGCGGTCGGCGCGTGGGTCGCCGAGCAGGGGCTCGCGTTCGACGGCCCCCTGCTCGACGTCTACGTCGTGTCCCCCGCGCGCGACCCGGAGCCCGCGCACTGGGTCACCGAGGTGTGCGTCCCCGTCACCACCGCCCTGTCCCCTGGCGGCGAGGAGCCCTGAGATGACCACCACGACCGGTCCGGACCTGCGGCGCACCCACCCGGGGGTGTGGCGCGCACCGGACGACCCCGAGCTCGTCGTCGTCCCGCCGATCCGGTACCTCATGGTCGACGGCGCGGGTGACCCGTCCGTCGCCCCGGCCTACACCGACGCGGTGCGGACGCTGTACGCGGTGAGCTACGGCGTCCGCGCGCTGGTCAAGGCGTCCGGGGGCACGCCGTGGACGGTGATGCCGCTCGAGGGTCTGTGGTGGGCCGACGACCTCACGACCTTCACGACCGGCCGCCGCGACGACTGGCTGTGGACGATGCTGATCGCGCAGCACGACGGCGTCACCGCGGAGCTCGTCGGTGACGCCCTCGGCACCGCGACCCGCAAGGGGAAGGCCCCGGCCGGCGACCGCCTCCGGCTCGAGGTGCTCGACGAGGGCGAGGTCGTCCAGGTCCTGCACCACGGGCCCTACTCCACCGAGGGCCCGACCATCGAGCGCCTGCACGCGTTCGCCGCCGACGCCGGGCGCGCGCTCCGGGGGCGCCACCACGAGGTGTACCTCTCGGACCCGCGGCGCGTCGCACCGGAGCGGATGCGCACGATCGTGCGGCAGCCCGTCGGGCCCTGAGCCACGGGTCGACCTCGCGGCGCGCGGCGTCCGGAGCTCCGACGTAGTGTCCGGAAGGGTGACGGACGCCCGGACCCGCAGCGCGGTCCCACCCACCGACGAGCCGGACCCGAACCGGTGGAAGGCGCTCAGCGTCTGCCTCGCCGCCGGGTTCATGACGCTGCTCGACGTCAGCATCGTCAACGTCGCGCTCCCCTCGATCGCCCAGGACCTCGACGCCTCCCCCTCGGCGCTCCAGTGGGTCGTGTCGGGCTACGCCCTGACGTTCGGGCTCGTCCTCGTCAGCGCGGGCAGGCTCGGCGACGCCCGCGGGCGGCGGAGCCTCTTCATCGTCGGGGTCGTGGTCTTCACGCTCGCGTCCCTCGCCGCGGGGCTCGCGCCGTCCGCGGAGTGGCTCGTCGCCGCACGCCTCGTGCAGGGCGTCGGCGGCGGGATCATCAACCCGCAGGTCTCCGGGATCATCCAGCAGCTCTTCCGGGGCGCCGAGCGCGGGCGGGCGTTCGGCCGGCTCGGCACGACCATCGGGGTGTCCACCGCGATCGGTCCGGTGCTCGGCGGCGTGATCCTCGCGGTCGTCGGGCCCGAGGACGGCTGGCGCTGGGTCTTCCTGGTGAACCTGCCGGTCGGCGTGCTCGCCGTCCTGCTGTCGCTGCGCTACCTCACGCCGCGGCGCGACAAGGAGCCCGCACGCGACCTCGACCCCGTGGGCGCCGTGCTGCTCGGGGCCGGCGTCGTCGGTCTCCTGTGGCCGCTGGTGAGCGAGCAGTGGGAGACCGTCGACCTCGTCCTGCTGGTCGCCGGGCTCGTGCTGCTCGTCGCGTTCGGCCTGTGGGAGCGTCGCGTCGCGGCACGCGGCGGCACCCCCATGGTGCGGCTGTCGCTGTTCCGCGTGCCCGGCTACGGCAGCAGCGCGCTGCTCGCGCTCGCGTACTTCTCCGGGTTCACGTCGATCTTCTTCGTCCTGACCCTCTACCTGCAGGACGAGCTCGCCTACTCACCCCTGGCCGCGGGCCTCGCGATCACCCCGTTCGCGCTGGGCTCGGCGGTGACGTCCGCGGTCGGCGGGCGGGTGGTCAGCACGCGCGGACGCAGCGTCGTCGTCCTGGGGCTCGCGCTGGTCGTCGTGGGGGTGGTGGCGACCGACGTGCTCCTCGCGCTCGCCGCGGGCTCGCCCGCGACCGGGTGGTGGATCGCTGCGCCGCTGCTCGTCGCGGGTCTGGGCAGCGGCCTCGTCATCTCCCCGAACCAGACGCTCGCGCTCGAGCACGTGCCGGTCGAGCAGGCCGGCGCCGCGGGCGGCGTGCTGCAGACGGGCCAGCGGCTCGGCTCGGCCGTCGGGATCGCCGTCGCCGGGTCCCTCTACTTCGCCGGTTCCGGGAGCGGCGACACCGCGACGGGCGTCACGCACGGCCTGCGCGCGACGGTCGCGCTCCTGGCGGTCGCGCTCGCGATGGGCGTCGTCGACCTGCGGCGGCGGTCGCCGAACCGCGCCGCCTGACCCGCGGTCCCCCCGACGATCAGCCCCGGGACACGGACCTCCCGGCCGCGGTGACCTCCGTGGTCATGACGCAGTTCCGCTTGCCCTTGGGGCGCTGGTAGGCGAAGCCGAGCCCCTCGTACATCGTCCGCGTGGCGTTGTAGAGGAACGACGACGACGTCTTCTTGCCGGGCGGCAGGTCGTGCGGGTACGCCTCGACCAGCCCGCCGCCGGCCTCCGCGATGAGGGCGAGCGCACCGCGCACCGCCACGGCGGCGACCCCCCGGCGTCGGTGGTCGCGGTCCACGAACAGGCACGTGATCCGGAAGTCGGGCGCCCGGACGAGGCCCTTCTCCCACTCCTTGCGGTGCTGGATGTTCGGCAGCTCGGCGACCCCCCCGAACTGCGCCCAGGCGATCGCCCGGTCCCCGTCCAGGACGAGCGCCGCGTGGGTCCGGTCGCTCAGCACGAGCTGCCGCTTGAACTCGCAGTTCCCGAGCTCCCGGCGCTCGGGCGGGTCGGGGTACAGGTGGAAGTACGTGCACCAGCACCCGCCCCAGACGCCGTTGTGGCGTTCCGCCAGCCCGGCGAACGCCTGCCACGTGTCCGCGCTCAACGGCTCGATCCGGTAGCCGTCCACCGTCAGGTCCGCCTCGTCCACCCGACCGACGGTAGGCCGCGTCCCGGACGATCGGCAGCCGGTTCTGGCGCCCGATCAGGCGGACGGCGTCCCCGGCGACACCAGCCCGGTCTCGTACGCCAGCACCACGAGCTGCGACCGGTCGCGCGCGTCGAGCTTCGTGAGCAGGCGGCTCACGTAGGTGCGGGCCGTCGCCGGGCTCAGGTGCAGCGTCGTCGCGATCTCCTGGTTCGAGCGCCCGCGCCCGATCTCGCGCAGCACCTCGCGCTCGCGCTCGGTCAGCCCCGCGAGGCGGGCACCGTCGTCGCGCCGCGGTGCCGTCGCCGCCGCCTGCATCACGCGCCGGGTGACCGACGGGTCGAGCAGCGCGTCCCCCGCGGCGACCGCGCGGACGGCCTGGCGGAGCTCGTCGGGCGCCACGTCCTTGAGCAGGAACCCCGCGGCGCCCGCGCGGATCGCCTCGAACACGTGCTCGTCCTCGTCGAACGTCGTGAGCACCAGCACCGCGACGCCGGCCAGCGCCGGCTCGGCGACGATCGTGCGTGTCGCCTCGATGCCGTCGAGGTCGGGCATCCGGATGTCCATGAGCACGACGTCGGGCCGCAGCTCCCGCACGCGTGCGACGCCCTGGCGCCCGGTCGCGGCGTCGGCGACGACGGCGATGTCGCCGTCGCGCTCGACGAGCGTGCGCAGCCCGGCGCGCAGCAGCTCCTGGTCGTCGACGAGCACGACACGGATCCCCCGGCGGCCCTCCTCGGCTGCTCGGGGACCGTCCGCGTCGTCGTCCGGCGTCGTCATGCGGTCAGCCTCGCAGGCAGCCGCGCGTGCACGACGAACCCGCCGCCGTCCGCCGCGCCGCACGTCACGGTGCCGCCGAGCAGCGAGGCCCGCTCAGCCATCCCCCGCAGCCCCTGCCCGGCGCCTGCCACCGCCGGCGTGCGCACCGCGCCGGCCCCGTCGTCCCGCACCACGACGTCGAGCCGGCCACCCGCGAGCGCCACCCGGACGTCGACCCGGTGCGCGCCCGCGTGCCGCAGCGCGTTGGTCAGCGCCTCCTGCACGATCCGGTACGCGCCCGCGCCGATCGCCCCGTCGACCGCGTCGTCCGGCACGTCGACGTCGACACGGACGTCGAGCCCGGCGGAGCGCGTGGACTCCGCGAGCGCGGCGACGCCCCCGAGCCCCACGGTCCCGCGCGCGGGGTCGTCCGCCGGCGTGCGCAGGAGCCGCACGGTCGAGCGCAGCTCGCGCAGCGTCGAGGACGTCGCGGTGCGGATCTGCTCGAGCGACGCCGCGACGAGCGCGTCGTCCCGGCCGACCGCCTCCGACGCGACGTTGGCGTGCACCGCGATGACCGAGACGGTGTGCCCGACCGCGTCGTGCAGGTCCCGCGCGATGCGCACCCGCTGCGCCTGCAGGCGCTGGTCCGCCTCGAGCTCCTGCTCCGCGAGCGACGCGAGCCGCAGCCGCTCCTGGTCGAGGCGCGACTGCCGCCGCACCCGCACGCTCACCCCGAGCGCGACGGCGGCGACGACGAGCGCGACGTTGGTCAGCAGCTCGTAGCTCAGCAGGTACGTCGCCGGCAGCCCCTCGGTGATCCGGAAGTACGCCGCGACGCCCACGAGCACCCCGCCGATGGTGAGCGCCGCGCGCGTGCGGTCGAGCTCGGCCGCGGAGTACAGCGCCGCCGCCGCGGGCAGCGCCTGCCCGATCGCCGGGAAGCCGAGCGCGTAGTACGCGAAGATCCCGAGCACCGTCACGAGGAGCACCGTGACGGGCCGGCGACGGCGGGCCAGCAGCACCGCGCCGAACCCGAGCGCGAACAGGTACGCGAGGACCGACGGGTCACGCTCGGCCTCGAGGCCTGCGCCGACCGTGAGCGCGACGACGAGGACCGTCGCGGCGGCAAGCACGAGGTCGACCGTGCGCTCCGCCGTGAGGCGGGGCACGGGCGTGACGCCTCGTCCGAGGGGCGGCCCGCCGGAGCCGGGCGACGAGCCTGCGCGCACGGCGCCGGCTCCGGGCGACGACGCAGGTGGGACGGCCATCCCCCGAGCGTAGGAAGCGGCGGCGCCCAGGGACATCCCCGAGCGGGCGACCCCGGGTGTCGCCTCCTGACGACACCCGCCGTCCCCGGATGCCGGGGTGCACCGGCGACACCCGACGGATTCCCGCGCGGCCCGCCGTTCCTAGCGTCGGACGCATGGACCTCACGACTCCCCCCACCACCTCTACGCGCCCGATCCGGTGGCGCGTCGTCCTCGGCCTCGCCGCCACCGTGCTGCTCTGGCCGCTCCTCGGGACCACCGGCCGGGACGGCCCCGTCTTCGCCCTCACCGTGTTCGCGCTGACCGCCGCGGTGTGGGTCGGCGTGCTCGGGCTGCGCGACGTGCCGCGCCCGGTCGCGACCGCGACGCTCGCCGGCGTCGCGTACGGCGCGGCGATCGTGACGCTCTCGGTCGTCGTGGGCGGCGCCGGCGCCGGCGGGTCCGGGCCGGTGATCGTGCTCGGTGCGCTGTGGGAGCTCGTGTGGGTCGCGATGCTCGGCGCCGGCGCAGGGCTGCTCGGCCAGGCGATCCAGCGCGGGCGGGGGCGACGGCCGTGAGGCGCGGGGTCGCTGCGGCCGTCGGGGTCGCCGCCGCCCTCGCGCTCGTCGGCGGCTGCGGGGTGCCCCTCTCGGTCTCGTCGGTCACGGCGCCCGACGACTTCGACACGCCGCTGCCCGTCCCGCCGCTCGCGCCCTCCCAGGTCGCCGCCGACGGCACCCGCACGTTCCACCTCACCGCGCAGGAGGGCACGACGCAGTTCGTCGACGGCGTCGACACCCCGACCTGGGGGTTCGACGGCGACCTCCTGGGCCCGACGCTGCGTGCCTCGCGCGGCGAGCAGGTCACCGTCGAGGTCCGCAACGAGCTGCCCGAGCCGACGAGCGTCCACTGGCACGGCATGCACCTGCCCGCGGCGATGGACGGCGGCCCGCACCAGCCGGTCGACCCCGGTGACGTCTGGCGCCCGACGTGGCGCGTCGACCAGCCGGCCGCGACCCTCTGGTACCACCCGCACCCGCACGGCCGCACCGAGGAACACGTCTACCGCGGCATGGCCGGGTTCTTCCTGCTCGACGACCCGGCCGCGCCCGACGTCGGGCTCCCGCACGAGTACAGCGTCGACGACGTGCCGGTCGTGGTCCAGGACAAGAACCTGGACGACGACGGGACGCTCGACCTCGACGGCGGCGAGGTCGGCGTGCTCGGCTCGCTCGTCACGGCGAACGGCGTGCACGGCGCCCACCTGGCCGTCACGACCGAGCGGGTGCGCCTGCGGCTGCTCAACGGGTCGACCGGGCGGACCTACTCCTTCGGGTTCGCCGACGACCGGACGTTCCTCCAGGTCGCCTCCGACGGCGGGCTCCTGCCGGCACCCGTCGAGGCGACGCGCGTGCGGCTCTCCCCCGGCGAGCGCGCCGAGGTCGTCGTCACGATGGCTCCGGGCGAGACGGTGCGGCTGCGGTCCTTCCGGCCCGACCTGGGGCGGATCGCCGCCGGGTTCGCGATGGGCGCGAACGACGAGTTCGACGTGCTGGAGCTGCGAGCAGCCGAGGCGCTGGCGGCGTCACCCCAGGTCGCGGAGGTGCTCACGACGCTCGAGCCGCTGCAGGCCGCCGACGCCGACGTGACCCGGACGTTCTCCGTCTCCGGCCGGGAGATCAACGGGCGCCGCATGGACCTGTCCCGGATCGACGAGACCGTCGAGGTCGGCGCCACCGAGATCTGGGAGGTCCGCAACGACGACGCCGTCCCGCACAACGTCCACGTGCACGACGTGCAGCTCCGGGTGCTCGACATCGACGGCGACGCGCCCCCGGCCGCGCTGGGCGGCCTCAAGGACACGGTGTACCTCGAACCGCGACGGACGTACCGTCTGATCATGCGGTTCGAGGACTACACCGACCCGGACGTGCCCTACATGCTCCACTGCCACCTGCTGCTGCACGAGGACGAGGGGCTCATGGCGCAGTTCGTGGTCGTGGAGTCAGGCGAGGCAGCGGTGGACGGCCCGCAGCGCGCGCGTCCGCCGGCCGGCTCCTCGCACGACCACGGCTGACGCCGCGTCGCCGTCCGCCGTGCCGTCCCCCGCGAGAGCTACCCCGGCTGCCCACCCCACGGTGACCCGCCCGCCCCTGCCGCCTCCCTACGTTCGAGGCACAGCCGCGGCACCCCGCTGCGGCACGTGGAGAGAGGCCGGTCATGCGCCTGCTGAAGCAGCTCGGAACCGTGTTCGTCGTCGCCCTGGTGGGCAGCCAGGCCGCCGCCGCGGTCGACGGGAGCTGGCTCCTGACGCTCCTCGTCGGCACGGTGACCGCGGCGCTGGCGCTGGTCGCGTACACGTGGGTGGTCCGGCGGACCGAGCACCGCGAGCCGGCCGAGCTCGGGCGGGCCGGAGCCGGCTCCGCGACCGCCCGGGGGCTCCTGCTCGGGGTGCTCATGTTCGGCTCGGTGATCGCGTGCATCGCGCTGACCGGCGGCTACCGGGTCGACGGCGGGGGCTCGGTGACCGTCGCGGTCGGACTGCTCGGGTTCACGGCCGCCGCCGCGGTGACGGAGGAGCTCCTGTTCCGCGGCGTGCTGTTCCGGGTCGTCGAGGAGCGCGCGGGCACGTGGGGTGCGCTGCTGCTGACCTCGGTGCTGTTCGGGGCCGTCCACCTGGCCAACCCGCACGCGACGGTCTGGGGCGCGGTCGCGATCGCCGTCGAGGCCGGGGCGATGCTCGGCGCCGCGTACGTCGCCACCCGGACGCTCTGGCTGCCGATCGGGCTGCACTTCGGCTGGAACTTCGCCGCCGCGGGGATCTTCGGCACCGAGGTCTCGGGCAACGACACCCCGCAGGGCCTGCTCGAGGGCGTCACGTCCGGACCGGTCCTGCTGTCCGGGGGCGCGTTCGGACCGGAGGGCAGCGTGTTCGCGGTGCTGGCGGGAGCGGCGCTCGCGGTCGTGTTCCTGCGGCTCGCCCACCGGCGCGGGCGGATCGTGCCCGCCCGGCGGCGCGCGGACCGCTCCCTCGCCACCACTAGCGTGTGACGGTGATGGACCGGGAGCGGGTGGTGACGACGTGGCGCGGGCTCGACGTCACGGTGCGCGACCTCCCGCTCGCCGTGCTGGTCGCCGTGGCACCGCTGGTGCCCTCGCTGCAGAACCAGGGCACGCAGCTCGGGGACGTGCCGCACCGGCCGGCGGACGCGCTGGCCGTGGCGGTCGTGGCACTGCAGTCGGCGCCGCTCGCGGTGCGCCGGCGGTGGCCGGCCGCCTGCCTCGCGCTGGTGTCGCTCGGGTTCGCCGTCGACCAGGTCCGCGGCTACCACTCCGTGGCGGGGATCGCCCTGCCGGTCGCGCTGGTCAGCACGGGGGCGCACCTCGACCGGTTCCGCCGGACGGCCGCGGTCCTGTGCACCGCGGCGTACCTCCCGCTCACCGTCGCGATCGACCGGAGCGGCGCCCAGGAGCAGGCGAGCGGGTACCTCACCTTCTACCTGCTCCTCGCGGCGGCCTGGTGCGTCGGCGCCTGGCTGCGGCAGTCCCGGGCGGCCGAGGCGGAGCACCGCACCCACGCCGCGGAGAGCGCGCGCGTCGCCGAGCGCACCCGGATCGCGCGTGAGCTGCACGACGTGGTCACCCACCACGTGACCGCGATGGTGGTCCAGGCCGAGGCCGCGCGCTACCGGACCGCCGACCCCGACGCGCTCGACGAGACGCTGACCGCGGTCACCGACACCGGCCGCCGAGCGATCACCGACCTGCGTCACCTGCTCGGCGTGCTCGACCCCGGGCACAGCACCGTGCGCGCGACGGACGCGCGGACCCCGGCGGTGGGCGACCTCGCGGAGCTCGTCGAGCAGACCCGACGGGCCGGGCAGCCCGTGGAGTACGTCGCGGAGGGCGATCCCCGGCGGAGCGCCGACAGCGCGGAGGCCGCGGCGTACCGCGTCGTCCAGGAGTCGCTCACGAACGCGCTCAAGCACGCCCACGGCTCCCCGACGACCGTCCTCGTCCGTCATGACGACGGCGCGATCACCGTCGAGGTCCGCACCGAGGGCTCCTCGTCGCGACCGGGAGCCCCCGCCGGGAGCGGTCGCGGGCTCGTCGGGCTCCGCGAGCGCGTAGGGGTGCTCGGCGGCGAGCTGCGCGCCGACCGGGAGCCCGGTGGTGGGTTCGTGGTCCACGCACGCATCCCCGCCGGGAGCCCGTCGTGACCGCTCCGATCCGTGTCCTGGTGTGCGACGACCAGGCGCTGATCCGCACCGGCTTCGCCACGATCATCGGCGCGCAACCGGACCTCGAGGTCGTCGGCGAGTGCGGTGACGGGCGCGCGGCGGTCGACCTCGCCGGACGGTTGCAGCCCGACGTCGTGGTGATGGACGTGCGGATGCCCGTGCTCGACGGCATCGAGGCGACCCGGTTGCTGGCGGGCGCCGGTGTGGCACGCCCGGTCAAGGTGCTCGTGGTGACGACGTTCAACCTCGACGAGTACGTGTACGAGGCGCTGCGCGCCGGGGCCAGCGGCTTCCTGCTCAAGGACGCCCCACCGGCCCAGCTGCTCCACGGCATCCGCACCGTCGCCTCGGGTGCGGCGCTGCTCGCGCCCGAGGTGACGCGCCGGCTCGTCGGCCGGTACGCCGGGCGGATCCGCCCGCCGGAGACGCCGCCGGACACCGCGCTGACGCCGCGGGAGCTCGAGGTGCTGCGGCTCCTGGCCGACGGCCTGTCCAACAGCGAGATCGCCGCGACCCTCGTGATCAGCCCCGAGACCGTCAAGACCTACGTCTCGCGCATCCTCACGAAGCTCGACCTGCGGGACCGGGTGCAGGCCGTGGTCTACGCCTACCGGAGGGGTTTGGCGGGCTGACGACAGGCCGGGCGCGGCGGGCACGGTCCTCGACGCGCGGGCTCGGCCATCGCGGCCACCGGTCCGCCGCGACGGGCGGTCAGAACAGCGGCCACGGGACGGCAGGCATGTCGCCCCGGGGAGCGGGGAAGCGCCCAGCCCGGACGAGGCGGTCGCACCGGGCGGCGAGGGCGGCGACCTCGTCATCGCTCAGCAGTGCCGACAGCCGGTCACCGAGGTCACCAGCCACGTCCGAACGCACCCGCTCGACCCCCGCCACCTCCTCCGCCGACAGCGGCTCCCCGACCCACCCCCACAGCACCGTCCGCAGCTTGTGCTCCTCGTGGAACGTGACGCCGTGGTCGACCCCGTACCGGTGCCCACGGAGCATCGGCAGGACGTGCCCGCCCTTGCGGTCGGCGTTGTTCACGAGGACGTCGAACACCGCCATGCGCCGCAGCGCCGCGGTGTCCTCGTGGATCACGGCGACGGTCCTCCCGTCCTCGTCACGCCCCTCGAGCACGGTGCGCCACCCCTGCGCCGGCACCTGCGCGACCGGGACCACGTCGACGGGGTCCTGCTCGGCGTCGGCCTCCTGCCACAGCTGCACCATGCCGGGCCCGAGCGGTCCGTCGCGCAGCCAGGTCCGTGGGACGACGTCCCACCCGGTCGCCTCGGAGACCAGGTACGCGGCGACCTCGCGGTTCGCGAGCGTCCCGTCCGGGAAGTCCCACAGCGGGCGCTCGCCGGCAACGGGCTTGTAGACGACCGCGACCTCACCGACCTTGCCGACGAACGTCGCGTTCGAGGCGGCGGTGATCCGACCGACCAGCTCGAGCGCGCCGCCGTCGAGGTCGACGTCCGGAGCCGTCACACGCCGTCGGCGGGCGGGCAGACGTGACCGTCGGGGTCGACCGGTCCGCCGCAGAGCGGGCAGGCCGGCCGGCCGGCGCGGACGACCTGACGGGTGCGCTGGGCGAACGCCCGGGCGGTGCCGACGGGGATCCGGACGAGCAGCATCTCGGCGGGCTCGTCGGCATCCGGCTCGGGCAGGACCTCGTCCTCGTCGCCGACCGCCTCGACCGGGTAGGCCTCGATGACGACCTGCGCGGTCCGCGGGTCCCAGCCGAGGCGCAGGGCACCGACGCGGAACTGCTCCTCGACGGGCTGGTCCAGCGGCTCGTTGTCGACGAGCTCGGCCGGCGTCTCGGTCGGGACGCTCACCGTGCTGCCCGTCTCGGCGACGAGCCGGTCGAGCAGCTCGTCGATCGTGTCGGCGAGGACCGCGGACTGCTCCTTCTCGAGCGCGACGCTCGTCGAGCGCGCACCCGCGCGTGCCTGCAGGTAGAAGGTCCGTTCGCCGGGGCGACCGACCGTCCCGACGACGACGCGATCCGGCCAGTCGAACTCGTGGACGAGGGTCCGCATGCCGCCCAGTCTACGAGGCAGCACCACGATCCTGCCGGGCGACGCCGTCGTGCCCGGACCCTCCCCCGACGGCCGCGTCGGCCACCGGGCCGCTCGACCGGAGCCACGCCAGGTCCCCGGCGTCGGTGTTGGTCGCGACGACGTCGGGCCGGGTCTTCCCGTACCGGACGATCGAGACCGACGCGGGACCGACGACGAGCCGCTGGAACAGGTCGAGGTGCATGCCGAGGGCGTCGGCGAGGACCGCCTTGATGACGTCGCCGTGGCTCACCGCCGCCCACACCGCACCGGGTCCGTGCTCGGCCTCGAACGCCGCGTCGTGCCCGCGGACCGCCGCGACGGCGCGCGCCTGCATCGCCGCGAGGGACTCGCCGCCCGGGAACGCCGCGGCCGACGGCTGCGTCTGCACGACGGACCACAGCGGCTCCTTCGCGAGCTCGCCGAGCGACCGGCCCTGCCACTCGCCGTAGCCGCACTCGGTGAGCGACTCGTCGAGCCGCAGCTCCAGCGCGCCCGCCTGCCGCTCGAGCAGAGCCCGGGCCGTGTCCTGGCAGCGCTCCAGGGGGCTCGACACGAGCGCGACGAGCGGGACGACCCCGAGCCGTTCCCCGGTGCGCGCCGCCTGCTCGCGCCCGACGTCGTCGAGCATCACGCCGGGCAGCCGCCCCGCGAGGATGCCGTCGACGTTCGCCGTGGTGCGCCCGTGCCGGACGAGGATGACTGTGGCCATCCGCGCAGCCTAGGCACAGCGGGCCCGCGGCCGCGGCCGGACCGCTCGCCCGTCCGGGCCTGCGGACGGTCTGGTAGAACGAGACGGGGCAGGGAGCGGAGGTGGCCGGGGTGACGACGAGTCGCGCGCGCCACACCGTGCTGGCCACGGCCGAGAGCGACGCCTTCACGTCGCTGCGCCGGCGGCCCACCTCGCGCCAGGAGCGGTTCGCCCTCGGCAAGAGCCTCCGCGCGCAGGTCCCCCGTCGAGCGCTCGCGCGCTGGAGCCCGCCCGCCGACCGGCCCGACCCGGTCGAGCTGATCCGGCGGTCGCACGAGGGGCGCCTGGAGGAGCTCGTGCCGATCCGGGTCGCGCGCATGGTCGCGTCGCCGTACGGGTTCCTGCGCGGGACCGCGATCGTGATGGCGCACGACGTGGCGGGCCTGCCGGTGACGGGGATCACGCCGGTGGTCTGCGGCGACGCGCACCTCGGCAACTTCGGGTTCTACGCCTCGCCCGAGGGCGAGCTCGTCATCGACCTCAACGACTTCGACGAGGCGCACCCGGGCGCCTGGGAGTGGGACCTGCGCCGGCTCGTCGCGAGCATCTGGGTCGCCGGCCGCGAGAACGCGGCGAGCGAGGAGCAGTGCGCCGACGCCGTCGCGTCGTGCGTCGCCGCGTACCGCGCGGAGGTGGCCTTCCTCGCCGGGCAGCCGCTGCTGCTGCGCTCCTACAACCGGCTCGACGTCGAGCGCATGCACGAGACGGCGACCGACAAGACGCTGCGCGCCGAGATCGTCCGGGCCGCGCGGCGGGCTCGCGGACGCACGAGCGACCGGGCCCTGCCGCGGTTCACGCGCGAGCACGAGGGCCGGCGGCAGATCGTGGACCAGCCGCCCCTGATCACCCGCGTGCCGGAGCCGGAGGCCGAGCACCTGGCGGCGGCGCTCGACGACTACCTCGACACGCTCGCTCCGCACTGGCGGCGCGTGCTCGGCGGCTACACGCTCGTCGACCTCGCCCACAAGGTCGTCGGCGTCGGGAGCGTCGGCCTGCGGGCCTACGTCGCGCTGCTCGAGGGCAGCGACCCCGACGACGTGCTGTTCCTGCAGCTCAAGCAGGCGCGTCGCTCCGTGCTGGCGCCGTTCGTGCACGGTGACTCCGCGTGGCACGCGCACCAGGGCCAGCGGGTCGTGGAGTACCAGCAGGCGCTGCAGACCGTGAGCGACCCGCTGCTGGGGTGGACGACCGTCGGCGAGCGGCAGTACTACGTGCGGCAGTTCCGGAACATGAAGGGCACGGTCCCGCTCGACGCGATCGACGCGACGGCGCTCGCCGACTACGCCGGCATCGTGGGGCACCTGCTCGCCAAGGGGCACGCGCGCACGAGCGGGGCGTCGATGATCGCGGGGTACGCCGGGCGGTCGGACCGGCTCGACCGGGCGATGGTCACCTTCGCGCGGGCGTACGCGGACCAGACCGAGGCTGACCACGCGGCGTTGGTGAGCGCCGTCCGGCGGGGTGCGCTCCCCGCCACCGAGGGCGCTGCGGATCAGCTGGGCAGCGCGTTCCGGCCGTGACCACGCGCGCCACGTCCCCCCGGCTGCACGAAGGGCCGCCACCTCGGCGAGAGGGATGACGGTCTCCGCCGGCGGGTGGTAGGACGGGACTACCCGCCTCTCGCCCGAGGAGATCCGATGCGACGGTCCAGGCAGATCGGTTCGCGTGTGGCGCTCGCCGTCACCCTCGCACTGGCGGTGGGCGTCGCGCCCGCCTCGGCGCACCCGCCGCACCCGGGTCACAGCGAGAAGGTCCCGGTCGCCACCGGGTACGGCGGGGCGGTCACGACGGTCGACGCGGACGCGACCCGGGTGGGCCTCGACGTGCTGCGCCGAGGCGGGAACGCGGTGGACGCCGCCGTCGCGGCCGCGGCGACCCTCGGCGTGACCGAGCCGTTCTCGGCGGGCATCGGGGGCGGCGGCTTCTTCGTGTACTACGACGCGGCGTCCGGTCAGGTCCACACCATCGACGGGCGTGAGACCGCGCCGACGGCGATGCAGAGCGACGCGTTCGTGGAGGACGGCGTGCCGCTCCCGTTCGCGGACGCGGTGACGTCGGGCCTGTCGGTGGGAGTACCCGGCACTCCGTTGACCTGGGCGACGGCCCTCGACCAGTGGGGTTCCCTGGACCTGCGGCAGGCCCTGACGGGGGCCACCGACGTGGCGCGCCGGGGCTTCGTGGTGGACCAGACGTTCGCGGACCAGACCGCGGCGAACGTCGCGCGCTTCTCCGCCTTCCGGTCGTCGGCGGACCTCTTCCTGCGGCGCGGTGCACCCCCCGCGGTCGGGTCGGTCTTCCGCAACCGCGACCTCGCCGACACCTACGACGTGCTCGCCCATCGCGGGGTCGACGCGTTCTACACCGGCAGGCTCGCCCGGGAGATCGTCCGCACGGTCCAGAAGCCGCCGGTCAGCCGGCGCAGCCCGCTCGTCGTCCGCCCGGGGCTCCTCGAGCTGCATGACCTCGCGTCCTACGAGGCGCCCCTGCGCGCACCCACGCTCGTGTCGTACCGCGGGCTCGACGTCTACGGCATGGCGCCGCCGTCCTCCGGCGGCTCGACGGTCGGCGAGGCCCTGAACATCCTCGAGTCGCGTCCCGGCGGACCGTTCGACACGACCCAGACCCTGCACGGCTACCTCGAGGCGAGTGCCCTGGCGTTCGCCGACCGCAACCGGTACGTCGGCGACCCGGAGTTCGTCGACGTGCCCCTGGACCAGCTGCTCTCGGACGAGTTCGCGGCCGAGCGGGCGTGCCTGATCGACCCGGCCACCGCTCTCGTCAAGCCGGTGGCGCCCGGCGTGCCGGACGGCGACTACGCCGCCTGCGAGCCCGCGTCGGTCGGGACGGAGGTGCCGGACGGTGAGTCCACGACGCACCTGACCACGGCGGACCGTTGGGGCAACGTGGTGGCGTACACGCTGACCATCGAGTCGCTCGGCGGTAACGGGATCGTGGTGCCGGGCCGCGGCTTCCTGCTCAACAACGAGCTGACCGACTTCAACTTCACCGACACCCAGGGCGGCGACGACCCGAACCTGCCCGGCCCCGGCAAGCGGCCGCGCAGCTCGATGGCGCCGACCATCGTCCTGGCTGACGGGAGCCCGTTCCTGGCGCTCGGCTCCCCCGGCGGGTCGACGATCATCACGACGGTGCTGCAGGTCCTCGTGAACCGCCTGGAGCTCGGGATGGAGCTGCCGGACGCCGTCGCAGCGCCCCGCGCCACCCAGCGCAACACCGCTGCGGTCCAGGCCGAGCCCGGCTTCGACCGGACGGCGCTGCAGGCCCTCGGCCACGTGTTCACCGACAACCCGGAGATCGGCGCGGCCACCGCGATCGAGTTCCTCCCCGACGGCGCACTGCTGGCCGTGGCCGAACCTGCCCGTCGCGGCGGGGGCAGCGCGGCGGTCGTGCACGAAGGCTGACACACCGAGCGCCCGTCGCGACCTTGCTCGGATCGCCGCGCGCTCGTGTCGCCCCGGGGCGCCGCTCCGGCCCGGGGCGGGCGCTGCCCCCGTCTCCGGGCACAGGAAGGGCCGCCACCCCCGGCGAGAGGGATGACGGCCTTCGAGTGCCGGGGCAGCCTTGCGGCGCTCGCAGCAGTGGAGGTGGCGGGAATCGAACCCGCGTCCGATGACGAAAAACCAGGACTTCTCCGGGCGCAGCTTGCTGCGCTTTTTCTCAGCCCTCGCGATCTAGCAAGCATGTCGCGAGCGGGCTCAGTCGTCTAAGAGTCCCCCCAGCACCGACGACGAATGCTGGGAGCAGTGGCTCTCTAGATGACGCCAGCTACCGAGTCGAGAGCACTCTCGGGCTGACGGACTTCGTAACTAGCTCAGGCGGCGAGTTCGAAGTCGGTGCGCGATGTATTGGCACCTATGGGTTTGCACGGATCGTTTACGAGATAACCGTGCGTCCTCGGCCCGCTTCTCCTGGCTCGACGATCACCGTCGAAACCGATCACCCCCGTGTTGAGTTGTCAACAGCCCGCCCGCCCCCGGAGGGGCCGGCGTGCGTCGCTCATCGTACGTCACAACACGCGGCACCGTCCCGTTCATTCCCGCTGACCTGCGTCGACAGGCGGCACCGCGGCCGCCACCCGGACACCTGTCCACGATGCGACCCGCACGCGGTGTCCCACCGCGCGCCGCGCGCGGGGAGGCGGCACCATACGCTCAGACATTCCGGACACGACCCCGATGAGGTGGACATGGTGGCCCAGCACGAGCTCGAGCTGCACAACGACCGTCGCGAGACGCGGACCGAGCGGATGGACCGCAACTGGAACGAGCTGCTCCAGGAGCTGCGGGTCACGCAGACGGGCGTGCAGATCCTCACGGGCTTCCTGCTCACGGTGCCGTTCCAGCAGCGGTTCGACGACCTCGACGAGTTCCAGCGCGCCGTCTACCTCGTGCTCGTCCTGCTCGCGCTCGTGACGACCGGGCTGATCACCGCCCCGGTCAGCCTCCACCGGATCCTGTTCCGCAAGGGCCTCAAGCCGGAGCTCGTCGAGTGGGGCGACCGGCTCGCGCGCGCCGGGCTCGCGTTCCTCGCGCTCGTGCTGAGCGGCGCGGCGCTCCTGCTGTTCGACTTCGTCGTGGACCGCACCGCCGGGTACCTCGCGGGCGGCGGGACGCTCGTGTTCCTGACCGTCCTGTGGCTCGTCGTCCCGCTCCTCGAGGCGCGCAAGGCCCACGGGGCCGACGACGCGGACGGGCGCGGCACGGGCATCGACGACTGACGTGCGGCGACCTCAGCTCCGCACGCGGCGCGCGAGCTCCTCGACGAGCAGCGGCACGAGCTCCGGGTCGCTCAGCGCCCGGAAGTGCCCGGGCGTCGTGAGCTGCACGTTGTGCGCACCGACGAGCTCGCTCCCGCCGGGGATGTGCGGGTCGAAGCGGGTGTAGACGCTCGTGATCAGGCTGTTCGGGACCTGGTGCGCCTGCAGCGCGGTCAGCACCTCGTCGTCCGGCAGGAACGTCCGGACGCTGCGCAGCGGGATCCAGCGGGCGTAGGGCGAGCCGGCGAACGGCGTGTTGATCGCGACCATCCCCGCGACCCGCTCCCCCACGTCGGCGCGGCCCATGACTGTCTTGCCGATCAGCCCACCCTTGCTGTGCGCGACGATCACGACGTCGTGCAGGTCCTCGGCGAGGATCTGCTCCGCGACGAGGTCCGCCGCGGCCGGGATCGCGCCGGCGTTGAACCCGAGCTGGTCGACGACGTGGACGGCGTGCCCACGCTCGTGCAGCGCGCGGGCGAGCGGGTGCATGAACTTCCACGTCTCGTAGACGCCCGGGAGCAGGAGCACGGCGGGCTCGACGCGCGGGTCGGGGTCGAGCCAGTCGTCGGCGCTCGCGCGGCGCACGAGGCCGGCGACCTGCCACCACGCGACGTACGCGTAGTCGGCGGCCCACCAGGCCCCCTTGCGCAGCACGTCCACGACGGACGACGGGCTCATGGCACCTCCCCCAGCACCAGCGCGGCGACGTCCTCGGGGTGCGTGTACATCGCGACGTGCCCGGCACCGGCGACCTCGGCGCTGCGGCCGCGCGGGGCGGCGGCGGCCAGCTCGGCCTGCCAGCGCCGCGTGCAGATGGGGTCCTTCTCGCCGCGCACGAACAGCAGCTCGTCGCTCACCTGCGCGGCGGCCTCCTCGGTCGCGTACCCGAGCATCGGACGCAGCATCGCGGTGTACCAGCGGGGGCCGGCGCGCAGGTAGTCCGAGGTGATGATCGCGTTGGCCCGCAGCGGCTCGTGCAGGCCGTCCCGCGCGAGCCGCAGCGCCTGGCGCACCGGGTTGCGCGCCCGGCTGTCGATCACGGTGCCGATGCACACGCCGCGCCGGGCCGCGCCGGGCGCCTGCCGCATGGCCTCGACCACCACCTGCGCGCCCATCGAGTGCCCGACGAGCACGGGCCGGTCGAGCTCCGCGGCGCGCAGGTAGTCGCGCAGGGTCGCCGCCAGGTCCTCGATCGTCGGACGCTGGCCTCCCCGCGGTGAGCGCCCGAAGCCCGGGAGGTCGGGGACGAGCACGTCGTGGTCGCGGGCCAGGACGTCGGCGAGCGGCGCGAAGTACCGGCCCGACACGCCGATGCCGTGCACGAGCACGAGCGTCGGCCCGCGCGTGCCCGGGGCTCCGAGCTCGGTCGCGACGACCTCGGCCTCGCTGCCGAGCGTGACGGTCGTGCGTCGCGGGTTCGTCGTGACCCGCGGGGCGCCGCGGTGCAGCGCCCGTGCGTCGTCGCCCGCGAGGAGCGCGTCGGCGCGTGAGGGAGGGACCGCGCGCGGGAGGCCGTCGTCGGCCCGGAGCCCTGCACCCGCCCCGAGGCCGGGCCGGCCGACCTCGTCGACCGGCTCGCCCGCCTCCGGCAGCACGTCGGTCATGCGGCTCCCGCCTCGGCCGTGGACGGCTCCGACGCCGCGTCGCCCACCACGGCGCCGCCCGACGCACCGGGCACGACCACGAGGATCCCCGAGTCGAGCGCGATCGCCGTGTCGAGCGTGACGTACCCGCGCTCGTCGAACAGCACCGTCACGCGCTCCGCCTCGACGACCGACACGACCCCGGGGCCGAACTCGGTGTGCTCGACGTGCTCCCCGGTCCGCAGCCGGGACTCGTCGACGTCGAGCGACGTGCCCTGCTCGCAGTTGTCGCACCGACCGCACTGCTGCGGGTGCGCCTCGCCGAGCAGCTCGAGCAGCAGGCGGCGGCGGCAGTCGGTCGCGTCCGCGTAGGTGCGGACGAGCTCGACGCGCGTGGTGTCGATCTCCTGGAGCCGCTCGCGCCGCTCGGTCACGGCCTTGAGGGCCTTGGCCGGCGTGAGCTCGCCCGCGTGCAGCAGGTCGCCGTCCTGCCGGACGGCCTCGACGCCGAGCAGCGCCCCGAGCACGCGCGAGAGCGTGCGCGTCGTGAGCCCGGTGCGTTCGACGAGCTGGTCGCGCGTCGCCGGCTCCTGCGCGAGCTCGCGCAGGACCTTGCGCACCGTCTCCGGGCGGGGGCCCCCGCCCGAGCGCAGGTAGTGGTTGAGCCCGAAGTCGTCGGGCCGCGTGAACAGCACCGCGGTCGCGGGCTCCTCGTCGCGCCCGGCGCGCCCGACCTCCTGGTAGTACGCGTCGAGCGACGGCGACGGCCCGGCGTGCACCACGAAGCGCACGTCGAGCCGGTCGACGCCCATCCCGAACGCGCTGGTCGCGACCACGAGGTCGGCGTCCCCGCGCAGGAACGCGTCCTGCGCCGCCGCGCGCTCGGCTGCCCGCAGCCCCGCGTGGTAGACGAGCGCGGGCTTGCCGGCGTCCGCCAGGGCGGCGGCGAGCGCCTCGACGTGGGTCCGGGTCCGCCCGTAGACGATCCCGGCGCCCTCCTGCTCCAGGACCCACGCGACGACCCGCTGGTCGCGCTCGGGCTCGGTCGCGGCGTGGTGCGCGCCGAGCCAGATGTTGGGCCGGTCGGCATCGTGCACGAGCACGCGCGGCTCGTGCATCGCGAGCCGCTCGACGATCTCGTCGCGCACGTGCGGCGACGCGGTCGCCGTCATCGCGAGCACCCGGGGACGGCCGAGGCGCTCGACGGCCGCGCCGATCTGCAGGTAGTCGGGCCGGAAGTCGTGACCCCACTCCGCGACGCAGTGCGCCTCGTCGACCACGACGAGCCCGACGTCGGCGGTCACGAGCTCGTCGATCACCGCCGAGCGCACCAGCTGCTCGGGCGCGAGGAGCAGCACGTCGAGCTCCCCGGCGACCGCGAGCTCGAGCGCCTGGCGCTGCTGGCGTGCGGTGCGGGCGGAGCTCACGGCCTCGGCGCGCAGCCCCGCCTCGCGCAGCGCGGTCACCTGGTCGCGCTGGAGCGCGAGGAGCGGCGAGACGACGACGGTGAGCCGTCCCGTCAGCAGCGTCGAGATCGCGTAGACGGCCGTCTTGCCGGCGCCGGACCGCGCGACGAGCAGCGTGTCCCGGTCGCGCAGCCCGTCGAGCGCGTCGCGCTGCGACTCGCGCAGCCGCGCACCCTCGCCGAGCACCCGCTGCACCGCGGCGTCGAGGTCGGCCGACGCGACCGGGAGCGGCGTGACGGCGGCGTACGTGTCGTCCTCCTCCGCGCCGGCAGCCCTGCCGTCGCGTGCCGGTCCGCCCGCCGCCGCGTCGTCGGCGGAGCTCCGCCGGCTGCGCCGGCTCATGCGACGACCGCGGGCTCGAGGTGCACGGCCTTGAGCACGGTCATCGCCGCGAGCAGGTCCGGCCCGTACCCGGCACCGGCCCCGCTGTCGCGCCGCGGGTCCGCGGAGCCGCCGGGTGCACCGCCGAAGACCGCGTTGATCTTGACCGTGCCCACCTCGAGCTCCTCGGCGGCGAGCAGGGCGTGGTCGAGGCGCGGCGTGAGCACCGTCGCCGCGAGCCCGTACCGGCCCTCGTTGGCGAGCGCCAGGCCCGTGTCGAAGTCGGGCACCCGCGTGATCGCCGCCACCGGGCCGAACGTCTCCTCGGTCAGGACGTCCATGTCGGCGGTGCACCCGTCGAGCACGGTCGGCGGGTAGAACGCCCCGGCACCGTCGAGCCGCAGGCCACCGGTGCGGACCTCCGCACCCGCGCGGACCGCCGCGTCGACGTGCGCCTCGACGACCGCGAGCTGCTGCGCGTCGACGAGCGGGCCGAGGTCGGTCGCGTCGTCGTCGGGCGCCCCGACCTTCATGCCCTCGGCGATCGCGACGAGCTCGGTGACGACCGCGTCCGCGACGTCCTCGTGCAGGTAGACGCGCTCGACCGACGTGCACAGCTGCCCGGTGTTCACGAACGCGCCGATGCTGATCTGCTGCGCGGCCCACGCCGGGTCGACGCCCGCGTCCACCACGATCGGGTCCTTGCCGCCGTTCTCGCGCAGCACGCGCGCGCCGCGCTCGCCCGCGACGGCCGCGATCCGGCGTCCGGTCGCCGAGCTGCCGACCTGCGCGACGAGCGCGACGCGCGGGTCCGCGACGATCGCCTGGCCGGTCTCCCCGTCGCCGTTCACGACGTTGAGCACACCGGCGGGCAGCGCCTCGGCGATGATCCGGCCCAGCTCCCACCCCGGCAGCGCGCTCCGCTCCGACGGCTTGTGCACCACGGTGTTCCCGGTGACCAGCGCCGCGGCGACGAGCCCGGCGGCCGCGGGGAACGGGTCGTTCCACGGCGTGATGACGGCGACGACCCCGTGGGGCTCCCGGCGCACGACGTCGAGCGCCGTCGTCGAGCCGGCGAGCGTCCGGCCCGTCGCGCCCAGGCCCGTCGTGGCGGCCTCCTCGAGGATCTCCGCGGCGACGAGCGCCGACCCCGTCGACTGGCCGAGCAGCCGCCCGGTGCTGGCCGTAATCTATTAGACATGCTCGTGGGCAGG